>NZ_PSWH01000013.1:0-87288 GCF_002932105.1 Rathayibacter sp. AY1C1
CCCCCGCACCGACCGTCCCCGCCGGTCCCTCCTCCGCACCGCCCTGATCGGGACGACGACCGCTCTGCTGGCCGTCCTGGTCGCGGCGGCGCTCCTGTTCCACGCGTCCGGCGGACGCTGGTTCATCGTGCAGACGCCCTCCATGGGCACGGCCGCCCCGGTCGGCACCCTCGTCCTCACCGAGCCGACGGCCCTAGAGGAGGTCCGGGTCGGCGACGCGGTCAGCTTCCACCCCACCACCACGCCCGACGAGACCTACACCCACCGGGTCGTCGAGATCGCGGACGACGGCACGCTCCGCACCCAGGGCGACATCAACGGAGCCGTCGATCCGTGGGCCACCGGCCAGGACCAGCTCATCGGAGTCGTCACCACGGCGCTGCCGGTGCTCGGCTGGCTCGTGCGCGGCCTGCCGCTGCTGATCATCGGCGCCGTCCTCGTGCAGCTGCTCACCCGCTTCATCGCCTCGCCCACCCAGCGGGCGTCGATGCGGATCCTCGGCCTCTCGCTCGTCGCGTCCGTCACCGTCTTCGTGCTCCGCCCGCTCGTCGGCATCGTCGTCCTCGAGGCCACGGTCGACAGCGGCACGACGAACGCCACGCTCGTCTCGACGGGCGTCCTCCCCATCCGCGTGAGCGCCGAGGGCGCCGACCCCGTCGACCTGGTCTCCGGACAGGTCGGCCGCCTGCAGATCCCGGCGCACGACGGAGACGCCTACGCCCTCTCCTCCGCTCTGCACCTGCCGTTCTGGGGCTGGGTCCTCTTCGTCCTGCTCTGCGCGATCCCGGTGCTCTACACGGTCTTCGTCGGCCTCCCCGGCGAGCCGGAGCGGACCGCTGAGCGCGGCCGCCGCGCCGCCCGCGAGGAGGAGACGGCATGAGCCGGCACCGCCTCTCCGCCGCCTCACCGGCCGCGCGGCTGCGCACCCTCCTCGCCCGCCCGAGGTCTGTCGCCGCCGCCCTCGCCGCCGCCGCCCTGGCCGCCGTGCTGCTCACCGCCCCCGCCACCTCGGGCGCGTACACCGCGTCGATCCTGAACTCGACCAACACGGTCGGCAGCGCCGCCGCGTTCTTCACCTGCGACGGCGCCCTCGCCGCCGACCGCGGGGCCGCGCTCTTCGCCTACACGCTCGCGCAGCCGAGCGGATCGACGACCGCGCCCGACACGGACTCCGGCCAGTACCCGGGCACCTACCGCTCCACCGGCCTCTTCCCGACCGCGATGGTCAGCTCCGCCGCGACGCCCAAGGCCTGCCCGCGCGACGCGGGCGGCTCGTGGACGCCGAACGGCACCAACCAGTACCTGAGCACGCCGCTGGAGATCAGGAACCCCGGCACCTTCAGCACCGAGATCTGGTTCAAGACCACGAACGCCGGCGGCAAGCTCTTCAGCTTCAGCGCGGGCGCCACCGCTCCCGGCGGCCAGTACGACCGCCACACCTACATCGGTGCCGACGGCAAGCTCGTCTTCGGCGTCTACAACGGCGCCGCGCAGACCATCACGAGCACCCGAGCCGTCAACGACGGGCTCTGGCACCACGTCGTCTCCACGCTCTCGCCGACGGCGGGCATCGCGCTCTGGGTCGACGGCGTGAAGGTCGCCTCGAACAGCACGTACCGCACGGCCGAGAACACGACGGGCACCTGGAAGATCGGATACGACAGCCTCGGCGGCCAGTGGCCGAACGTCGGCTCCTCGTACTTCGGCGGGAGCCTGCGCTACGCCGCGGTGTACTCGACGGTCCTCACGCCGGAGCAGATCCAGACGCACTACGCGGCAGGACGCTGAGCGAACGGCCCGGTCGGCGGCGCCTCCGCAGCCCTAGGGTGAGCGGATGAGCACCCCCGCCCTCTCGCGCCGCGCCCGCTTCCACCAGCGGTTCCTCGTGGAGGAGCGCGTGATGGCCCCGGAGGCGCGCCGCGGCCTCGACCGGGCCGGCTTCGGCCTCATCGGCGTCGGCGTCGTCCTCTTCGCGGCCTTCACCGCGCAGGTCGCGAGCGGCACCGGCCTCACCGTCCTCGACCCGGTCGTCGCCGAGTGGTTCCGCGAGAAGCGCTCCGCCGAGGGCACGGTCGTGATGGACGCGCTCGCCACCGTCTTCGGGCCGGTCTACCTGCCGGTCATCATCCTGGCGGTGCTCGTGCTCTGGTTCGTCCTCGCCCGCCACCTCTGGCGGCCGATCCTCCTGGCCGGCGGCATGCTCGTCGGGATGCTCAGCGTGCAGCTGGCCGCTCACCTCGTGATGCGGATGCGTCCGCCGGTCGAGTACATGCTGCTCGGGCCCGACGGCACGTTCTCGTTCCCCTCCGGCCACGTCACCGGCGTGAGCGACTTCTTCCTGATCACCACGTTCCTCCTCGCCTCCCGCCGCTCCTCCCGGAGCTGGATGATCGGGGGCTTCGCGCTCTCGCTCGGGATGATCGCCGGCCAGATCGTCGCCCGGCTCTACCTCGGCTACCACTGGCTGACCGACACGCTCGCCTCGGTGTCGCTCGCCCTGATCGTGCTCGGCTCGGTGATCGTCATCGACACCCGCCGGACCGCGGTCGTGCGGGGCGACGCGGACTGACCGGCGCGGCGCCTCCCTCTGCGGCGAGGAGCCGACCGCGGGAGCAGGCCCTGTCGTCAGCCCCGGTCGGCCGGATCCTCCTCGGTGACGATCGGCACCGGCTCCGTCACGCCGATCGTGCTGACGATCGGGACGATCCCGGTGCGGGTGAACGGCTCCTCCGCGGGAGCCGCCGGCTCGTCGGGCAGCGGCGCGGGGTCGACCGCGGCCGGCGCCGACGGGTCGGACGCCGGGAGGCCGGGTCCGCTGCCCGGCGCCGTAGCGTCCTGCCCTGCGTCCGTCTGCCCCGCTTCTGCGCCGTCGGGGTAGAGGACGTCGGCGGCGAGGGCCTGCTCGATCCCGCGGTCCCGGCGGGTCCGGGCGCGGACCGGCGCCACCGCCCGCACGATCGGGGTGCGCAGGCGACGGTAGGCGATCCGGCCGAGCGTGACTCCGCCGGCGAGGCCCAGCGCGATCATGCCCGCCTGGAGCAGGAGCTCGATCCCGGCGCTCGGGCCGGCGTTCGAGGTGAGGCCGAGGACGCCGCGGTAGAGGGTGAGGCCGGGCAGGAGGGGGACGATCGCGCACGCGGTCGTCACCACGGCGGGCACCCGCATCCGCTCGGCCAGCATCTCGCCGAGCAGGCCGATCGCCAGCGCCGGGAGGGCGTTGGCCATGAGCGGCGCGAAGCCCGAGGTGGTCAAGGAGTCGGAGACGAGGAACGCGCCGGCTCCGGTGAGGGCGGCGATGAGCGCGGGCCGCGGCGGGGTGTGCGACGAGAGCGCCCAGGCGCCGGCCGCGACCCCGGCACCGAGCACCTGCACAGCGGCAGGCCAGGGGCGGGCGTAGGAGTCGACCAGCACCAGCTCGACCCCGAGCGAGCGCGCGCCGTCGAGCACCACGGCGATCCCGACGACGATGCCCAGCGTCAGCAGCCCGACCTCGAGCAGTCGGCCGCCCGCGGTGATCGGGAACCCGTTGATCGCGTCGTCCGCCGCTCCCACGAACGAGAGCCCGGCGAGGAGCACGACCACCCCCGACGCGACGACGAGCGCGGGCGGCAGCACCGCCAGCTCGACGGGCAGACGCGGCACGACCGCGAGCAGCACCACCGCCACTCCGGTCGCCAGCGCGGCGCCCGCGATCTGCTGGAAGAAGGCGGGCAGGCCCCAGCGGGCGAGCAGCTGGTTGACCAGGTCGATCGCGGCGGCCGTCGCGGCGGCGAGGAGCACGACGAGGGGTCCGCCCCCGAGCAGGAGCGCGACGCCCGCGGCCATCAGCGCGAGCGTGAGGGTGACGACTCCGCGGCGGTAGCGGTGCGGCTGGACGAGGATCGCGTCGAGCCGGTCGTGCGCGGCCTCGAACTGGTGCCGGGCCTCCTCGCGGGCCTCGGCGGAATCGACGGCATCGGCGACCCGCACCTCCGGCGAGCCCTCGGTGATGGCGGTGACGAGCGCCGTCACGCGAGCGAGCCGCTCGTAGTCGGCGCTGCGGGAGGGGACGACGCGCAGCACGCTCACGCTGGGGGAGTCGTCGCCTCCGTCGTGCACGACAAGGATCGACGTGAAGGTGAGGTCGACCTGGCACTCGATGCCGTACGCGCGGCACACCCGCTGGATCGTCTCGGTCACCTCGGCGGCCGCGGACCCCAGCGAGAGCAGCGTCTCGCCCAGCCGCACGGCCAGCTCGAGCACCCCGCGGACCGTCTGCTCGGCGAGGAGCGCCCGCTGCGCTCGACGGCTCACCGGGGCCGCGGGCCGCTGCCCACCGAGCTTGCCGACGACCTGCTGCAGAAGACGAGGAGAGCGCACCGTCCAGGGTAGGCACGCGGGGGCCGGTCCGGGGACGGGTTGCGCCGGCGGCTTCTGCGCGGATGCCCGGGCAGCAGCCCTCAGAAGCAGGCGAGCACCCGGGTCGTCAGCCAGAGGGCGGCCTCGAGCTCGGTGTGCAGCTCCCGGCCGAGGGCGAGCCAGCGCTCCTCCGCCTCGGCGCTCCTCCAGCCCTCGAACACGTCGCATCCGGCGGCCCAGAGCTCCTGCCAGCGGAGCAGCGGTCCGTGCAGGGCCTCCGGGACGCCGATCGCACCCGGGTCGTCGACCGGGCCGTCGACCGCCCAGAGCGGATACTCCGCGCCGTGGTCCGGGTACAGGCGGAGGTCGGCGAGCCGCCCCTCCCGATCGGCCCGCGCGCGGGCGAGGGTGTCCTCCTCCGTCGCGAACGGCGGGACGATCCACTCGATCTGCGTGACGGGATCGACGACTCGGCGTTCCACGGCTCCTCCTCCGCTCCTCGATGCGCGCACGACGGTAGCAGGGCCGTTCCGCGCAGCATCGGAGGGGGCCTGCCTACACTGGCGAGCGACTGCGTCCGCGAACGGGCGGGCGGGGCGAGGGGTGGGAGCGCATGAGGGTTCACGAGCGCGCGGTGCGGCACGGGCGGCTCCGGCGGCGGTCCGGGGTGCGGACAGTGGTGGTCGGGATCGCGGCGGTGGTCGGCGTCCTCGCCGTCAGCGCCACCTCGCTCGTGGCGATCGCGACGGTGAGCATCAGCCGGAACGTCGCCGACAACGCGGTCGACCTGGGCGTCGCTCCTCCCACCGCCGGGAACGTGCAGATGGGCGCGGTCGAGGGCGGCTTCGACGTCCTGGTGGTCGGCACCGACAACGACGCCACGCAGGGCGACTCCTTCGGCGTCCGCGACGACACGCTCAACGACGTCAACATCCTGCTCCACGTCTCGGCCGACCATCGCAGCGCGACGGTGATCAGCTTCCCGCGCGACCTGATCCTGGACCGTCCCGCCTGCACGGACCCCGAGACGGGCGTCGTCACCGAGGCGGCCGCCGGCGTCCCGCTCAACTCCGCGTTCCAGTACGGCGGGCTCGCCTGCGTCAACGACACCCTGCAGCAGTTCACCGGCCTGACGGTGCCCTACGCCGGCTGGGTGTCCTTCAACGGCGTCATCGAGATGAGCAACGCCGTCGGCGGCGTCCCGATCTGCCTCACGGGTCCGATCCTCGACACCGACTCGGGCCTCGACCTGCCCGCCGGCACCTCCACCGTCTCCGGGTCGATGGCCCTCTCGTTCCTCCGCAGCCGCCACGGCGTCGGCGACCAGAGCGACCTCAGCCGCATCTCGTCGCAGCAGCAGTACCTGGCCTCCCTGATGCGCACCGTCCGCTCGGCCGACACCCTCTCGAACATCCCCGCCCTCTACGGACTCGCGCAGGCGACCTCGTCGAACGTGCACCTGTCGACGTCGCTCACGAGCCCGGCGACGATGATCTCGCTCGCCCTCGCGCTGAAGGACGTCGACCTCTCGAAGATGGTGTTCGTGCAGTACCCGGCGCTCGACGACCCGGACTACCCGGGCAAGGTCGTGCCGAACGCCGAGGTCGGCGCCGAGCTCATGAGCCGCGTCCTCAACGACCAGCCGGTGACCCTCGCATCCGACGCTCCGGCGGAGGAGGCGCCCGCGGCGGAGACGCCCGCGGAGGGCGGCGCGGCTCCGACGGATCCCGCTCCCGTCGCCGTCGACGCTCCGGGTCAGACCGCGGCGGAGGAGACCTGCGCGGTGCCGTCCGACTGACCCGACAGGTCTCGCGACGACGAAGGCGCCCGGGCGGTGTGCCCGGGCGCCTTCGTCGTGCGCGGTGCGCGGCCGTCTACGCGCGGCGGCGGCGGAGCACCGTCAGGGCGAGACCGCCGAGGATGCCGAAGGCGGCCAGGGCGAGCGGCGCGGTCGTCGAGACGCCGGTCGAGGCGAGGACGGGGCGGTGGCCGCCCGTCTGCGCCGCGGGTCCGGAGCCGGCCGGGTGCACTGCGGGCCCGGCGCCGGCAGGGTGCGCCGTGACGGCGGCGACCGCGGCGGAGCAGTCGGCCTCTCCGGCGATCGGGTCCTCCTCCGTCAGCGTGTAGTCGTAGGAGGTGCTCGCCACGAGACCGCTCGACGTGCCGCGGGCGATGACGCAGTAGATCTCGCTCGCCGGGTCCTGCAGAGGGTACTCGCCGAGGGAGATCAGGCTCCAGCCGAGCCCGTCGACGCCGACCTCGAGGCTCGAGCCGCCGCCCGTGAGCGTCTGGCGCGCACCCGAGGTCGAGAAGACGCCGATCGAGACGGTCTCGTCCGCGCCGAAGCCGAGGAGAGCGCCACCGCTGGTGGGCTGTCCGTCCGCCGGGGCGGGCTCGGGCGAAGCCCCCTGGGGCCAGATCCGGATCGCGGTGCGCGAGGGGACCTGCTCCAGCGACGACGTCACGGAGCGTCCGCTGGTCTCTCCCGTGGCGGTGACGGAGAAGGTGCCCAGCTGGTCCGCCATGGTGTCGGCGTCGAGCAGGACGAAGGCCTCGCCCGAGAGCGGGGTCGGCGCGGGGGGCACGAGGGCGGAGGTGCTGCCGTCGGGCGCGGTGAGCGTGACGGACACGTCCTCGCCGCGGTCGAATCCGCGGAACGAGGCGACGACGCCGTAGATCCGGAACTCTCCGACCTGGATGTCCGCACCGGCCGGGAGCACCCCGCCGTCCTCCCGGTTCTGGAAGACGACGCTCGTGTCGGGCTGCGTCACGGTCAGCTCGACGGCATCGGAGGCGACACGGGCGCCCGAGGCGTCGAGTCCCTCCGCGACGACGGAGATCGTCTCGCCGGGGAGCGGGAGGTGGGGGTCCACCGCGACGCCGTCCGCGTCGGTGGGGAGCCAGTCCTGGAGGCGGAGCTCGCCGGAGGCGGTGATCACGCTGGTGGTGACGGCCTCCTCCGAGGCGCCGTCGCGGAGCACGACGACGGCGACGGTGCCGGGCTGGAAACCGGTCCCGGACACGTCCAGGCCGCCGGCCCAGCCCTCCGCCGAGGGGATCGCGGAGAACGCCGAGCCCGCTTCGTAGGTGGTGCGGTCGAGGGCGATCGCCAGGGGCGACTGCGCGCTCTCGACGGGCGCGGTGGTCGGAGCCGGAGTGGGCGCCGGAGTCGAGGCCGGCTGCGGCGTCGCCGTGGGCTCCGGAGTCGCGGTCGGCTCCGCGGTGGGAGCCGGCTCGGCCGGTGCGGGGCTCGAGGCGGCGTCAGGGACGACCTCGGTGGCCAGGGCGACGGACGGGAACGCGAGCGCCCCCAGCAGTGCCGCAGTGGTGATGATGGTGACGCCGTGGCGTCGTCGCGCAGAACGCACGATTCCTGCTTTCTCCGAGCCGCTGATCGCGGTCGGCTTCCCCATGAGCGGGGGACGATCGCCCCCTGTGGCCGAGTGTGTCCTATGCGGAACCTCAGCCGGTGCCGGATCCTGCAACGATCCGATCACGCCGCGCGGCGCGAGGTGACGGTTCGGTCACGGCCGGGCGCGGCGATTCTGACGGGCCGGTGGTCGTCGCTCTCCGGAGGCTCCTCAGGCCGGCGGCACGACCAGCAGGACCACGCCGATCGCGGCGCTCACCGCGGCGACCACGCACCAGCGCTCCGCCCGGGTTCCCGCGGGTCCGCGCGTCCGCGCCACGGCGCCGAGACCGATCGCGAGCACGGCGATGCCGATCTGCAGGGCCACCGTCGTCCGGATCAGCGCCCACGCCTCGAAGGCGCTCGCTCCGGTCGATCCGGTGGCGAGGAGCGGCACTCCGCCGACGCCCGCCGGGACGAGCAGCAGGCCGGATCCGATCGCCAGCGCCGCGATCAGGTGGGCGAGCACGTCGTCCAGCGCGGTCCGAGGCGGCGCGCCGACCGGCGCGAGGGCGGCGGTGCCGGGCCTGATCGCGACCGTGCGGAGGTGCATGGGGCGAGCGTAGGCCCGGACCGCACCCGAGCGGACCCCCTGCGGAGGCCCCTGTCCGGTGGGCATTCCGGGGGAGGATCGGCGCTGAGCGAGTAGTCGAGGGCCCCGCCCTCCGGTCGCTCGTCGACGCCGTCCGTGCGGCTCGCTTCACGCCCGTCAGTCGCTGCTCCCGGTCCAGGTCCCTTCGATCACCTGGATCAGGTCGTGCCGCTCATCGGGGCCCAGATCCGGTTCGAACTCGACGACGAGCCGGTCCGACCGGTAGACGTCCCTCGTGTTGTACACCGTCGCCTGCCGCGCGAGATCGAGGGAGTGGTAGCGGTGGATCGACGCCCCGGGCCCGTCGACGCCCTCCACGCACCCACGACGATCTCCGCAGGCCTCCCTGCTCGGAGCGGCAGCGCGCTCGAGTCCGTCCAGCTCCGCGCGGGTGACGTCCCGGATCGTGATCCTCGATCTCGAGTCGTCGAGGAGGAGCCCCGCTCCGAAGACGGCGGCTCCGCCGACGACGGCCCCGACGACGAGACCCGCCGCCCCGAAGACGACGGCGGTCCGGCCGACCGTTCCCGTGGCTCTGCTCGTCGCTGTCATGGAGGTCCTCTCTTCGGCCGGCTGCTCGGGCGGACGGCGGAGTGCCACCGCATCCGGAGAACCTCCCAGCGCTCATCGGCGGAGTCAAGAGCGCACACCTCGATGGCAGGAGATGTGGCGCGATCGTCGACGCAGAGGGTGCAGCAGCAGGCTCCGCATCCGCCCGGCGCCTCCGCCTCAGGCGCCGTCTCCGGCAGGATCAGGGGATGCGCCTGCAGACCCTCACCACCGGATCCGGACCACGACACGTCGGGCTGGTGCACGGTCTCGGCGCGTCGGCGACGACCTGGGGGCCGTTCGTCGAGCGGCTCGTCGCGACCGGCCGCTACACGGTCACGGCCGTCGATCTGCGTGGGCACGGCGCGAGCCCGCGGGCGGAGTCGTACCGGATCGACGACATGGCCGCTGATCTGGTCGAGTCGCTGCCGGCGGGGCTCGACAGCGTGGTCGGCCACTCGCTCGGCGGCGCGGTGCTGCAGCGCGCCGTCGCCGCACTCGCGCCCGGCCGGGCCGTCTACCTCGATCCCGGGTTCGCCCTGTCGCTGCCGACGAGCGGCCTCGCCGGACGGCTGTTCTGGGCGGTGCCGCTCCTGTCGCTCGGCCTCGCTCAGCTCGGACAGGCGCGGGCGGGCGCCGCGGTCCGCGCCGCCTACAGCCCCGAGACCCGCGCGCTCCTCGACGACGCGAAGAAGCGGTTCGACGCGCGGATGGCCGTCGGCGTGTTCCGGGACGTCGCCTTCCACCCGGTCCCGGTCGAGGCGCCGACGGTCCCGTCGACGGTCGTGCTCTCCGACCAGTCGCCGGCGGTGCTGCCGGACGCCCTGGCCGCGCGGCTCGAGCAGCGGGGCTGGCAGGTGCGCCGGCTCCCGGGCGTGCACCACGACATGCAGCTCGAGGACCCGGACAGGACGTTCGCCGCGATCGCGGACGTGCTCTAGCCGCCCCCTCCGCGGGTCGGGCGCCGGTGAACGGGGATTCCGGGTGCATCCGTACCTCGCGGATCAAGACGTCGGGCGATCCCGGAGGCCCGCCCGCCGTCCTCCTGCGCCCGCGGTCAGCGGACGGTCGTCGCGGCGTTGTCGGCGTTGCTGCGCATCGACGGGTCCGGTGTCCTGACCGAGAACGCGGCGGCGAAGGCGGTCGCGGTGCCGGTGCGCGTGGCCGTGACGGTGATCCTCTCGGTGACTTTCTGCCCGTTCGCGAGACTCGAGCGCGGGAAGATCACGATGCTCCCGATGCGGCTGTACGAGCCCGTGGCGGACTCGAACTGCACGGTCGGGGGGAGGATCACCTTCGAGTAGACGGACGTCGACGCGGAGGGTCCGGCGTTCTTCGTGATGAGCGTGTACGTGAACGTCCTCCCCTTCACCGCGGTGGTCGGAGCGGAGACGTCGACGCGCAGGTCGGCCCTCGTGGTCGCCTTCTGCGGAGAGACGGTCAGCGTGCTCGCCGCCTCGACGGTGCCCGCCGGGTTCACCGCGCGGAGGGTGAAGCCGTACGTCCCCGCGGTGGTCGGAGTACCGGTGAGGCGCCCCGAGCCGTCGAGGGCGAGCCCAGGAGGCAGAGTGCCCGACGCGACGGTGACGACCGGCGCCGGGGATCCGGTCGCCGTGTACGTGAAGTCGTAGGCGGAGCCGACCACGCCGGCCGCGGCCGTCCCCGAGAGGGTCGGAGCGGTCGCCGCCTGCCCGACGGTGAGTGTGTGGGGCGCGCCGGTGGTGGTGCCGAAGGTGGTGCGGGCGGACACGGTGAAGGAGGACGCTCCCTCGACGGTCGGGGTGCCGGAGAGGACGCCCGCGGAGGTGAGGGTCAGGCCGGCCGGGAGGGACCCGGAGGCGAACTCGATCGTCGACGCGCCGCCGGTGGCGAAGGTGTAGGAGAAGGGCGTTCCGAGAGGCGCCGTCGCCGGAGGGGCGTCGGCCGTGAAGACGGGCCGAGCGCCGAGGGCGAGGCTGTGGAAGCTGCCGCCGGACACGGCGGTGGCGCCGGTGAGTCCCGTCGGCACGGAGGCCTCGCCGAAGCCGTCGTAGCCCCAGGCGGTGACGGTGCCGTCGCGGCGCAGAGCGATGCTGTGGTAGCCGCCGGCGGCGACGGCGGTGACGTCCGCGAGGCCGTCGGGGACGTCGGACTGGCCGTCGCTGTCGCTGCCCCAGGCGACGACGGTCCCGTCCGCGCGCAGCGCGAGGCTGTGGGTGGCTCCGGCGGAGACGGCGGTGACGCCGGTGAGTCCCGCGGGCACGTCGGTCTGCCCGAAGGCGTCGTCTCCCCAGGCGGTGACGGTGCCGTCGCGGTGCAGCGCGAGGTCGTGGAAGCGGCCGGCGGCGATGGCGACGACTCCGCTGAGCCCGTCCGGCACGGTCGCCTGTCCAGAGAAGTCGTATCCCCAGGCGGTGACGGTCCCGTCGCCGTGCAGGGCGAGGTTGTGGTAGCCGCCGGCAGCGATGGCGGTGACGTCGGCGAGCCCGTCCGGCACCGTGGCCTGCCCGTCGCCGTCGTCGCCCCAGGCGGTGACGGTCCCGTCCCTGCGCAGGGCGAGGCTGTGGTTGACGCCGGCGTCGACGGCGACGACGTCGTCCAGACCGGTCGGCACGGTGGCCTGCCCGCTGCTGTCCTCGCCCCAGGCGGCGACGGTGCTGTCGCTGCGCAGGGCGAGGCTGTGGGAGCCGCCCGCGGCGATCGCCGTCGCGTCGGTGAGCCCAGCCGGCGCAGCGACCTGCCCGCTGGAGTCGTCACCCCAGCCGACGACACCGGTCGCCGCGGGAGCCGCGGCGACCGCGGACAGGGGAGCCGTGGTCCCGAGGAGGAGCGCGACCGTCGCCGTCAGCGCGAGCAGGCCGAGCGCCGGCCGAGGCCTCGTCCTCCGCTCAGGGGTCGAGCGGGCCGTGCCGGCGTCCGGGTCGGTCGGGCGGGAGGCGGAGGGAGAGCGCATGCTGGAGCCTTCGATCGGGTCGACCGTGGGCGGCCGTCTCCGAACAGTGGCACCCGGTCCCACCGCCGACAACAGCCTCTAGCGGACATGTCCGCAACAGGGCAGGGGCCGGTGCGCGGAGGATGCGTCGGCCTCGGAACGGGCCCGCGGAGCATCCCCCACCGGTGCCGGGGCCGATCCCGACGGATCGCGCGCAGGCGTCTCGCGCAGACCGATCGCGGCGAGACGTTCTCCTCCCGGCCACCCGTGCCGGACGCCCCGGCCCCTACCGTGGCCGCATGACAGCAGCGGAGTCAGGACGTCCCGGAGCCCGTGAGCGGGGCTCGAGCGGGATTATCGCGGCCGGCGCTCTGATGCTCGCCTCGGCCGGGCTGCAGCAGCTCGCCGCCGTTCAGCGCTGGGCCGTCGCCGGGCCGATCCTGGGCGAGCAGGCGATCGAGGACCACCGGTACGACTACTCGTGGCCCTCCGATCCGTGGGAGAACGTCGGATCGGCAGCGCAGCTGCTCGGGATCGGGCACCTCCTCGTCGCTCTCGCCGTCCTCGCCGCGGTCGGTCCGGGACGGCGGCGCCCGGTCGCGGTGCTGCGGATCGTGGTCGCCGCGGCGTTCGGCTGCCTCGGCCTGCACGCGGTCCTGTCCGGGATCCTCGGAGCACCGACGATCCTGCAGGCGATGCTCCCGGCGGTCCTGCTGGGTCTGGCCGCACCCGCCGGCCTGCTCGTCCTCGCGGTCCTCGTGGCGAGGACGTCGCCCCTCCGCGCCGCGTCCTTCGTCCTCCTGATCGGATCGACGCTGCCCGGCTACCTCGTCGCGACGTTCGCGATCGCTCCCGCGCTCGTCGACTACCAGTCGTACGACACCACGCCCTGGACGGAGTCGGTCGTCGCCGCCTCGGTGGCCCTCGCCGGGGCGGCGCTCCTGCTCGAAGCGCTGATCCGCTCGATCGTGCATCGCGCGGGGGCCGTGCCGCGTCGCGAGTCGCCGGGAGCCGACGCGTCCTGATCGAACGGCGGGCTCACCCGGCCCGCTCGGTCGTGCCGATCCCCCCGGACGCGAGGAAGGGCCGCCCCGAGGGACGGCCCTTCCCGCGACTCCGTCGGCCCGCGCTCCTCCAGAGGAGCCGGGCCGACGAGTGCTCAGTGCTGGCGGATCTTGTCGATCAGCTTCCCGCCGAGGTCCTTGACCTTGTCGGTGATGGGGGTGCTCGACTTCGGGCGCTCGGTGACGGTGAACGGCAGGGTGATCGCCTTGCCGGTCTGGTCGCCGGTCACCGTGACGCTGTAGTCGCCGGGCGTGGTGGGCGCCTTCGCCGTGACGGTGAGGCCGCCGCCGGCGAGGTCGCGGGTCGCGGTGCGGTCCGTGAAGAGGGGCGCGGAGCCGATCAGCTGCGTGTCCCCGTTGAAGCCCTTCGCGGTGAGGGTGACGTCGGCTCCGGGGGCGAACGACGAGCCGGAGAGCTCGGCGGTGGCTCCGAAGCTCATCGAGCGGATGTCGCGGTCCACTCCGAGCGCGTTCGTGATGGTGAAGAACGTGTCGGTCTGGTCGGTGAGCCCGGCGACGTTCGCCGCGCCCGGCCCGTAGGCGGCGATGCGCAGCTGCGTTCCGGTGTGCTGCTGCGATCCGCCCTCGGCGGCCGTGCCGTACGACACCTTCATGGTGCTGCCGTCGGCGGTCTTCAGCGCGGTGCTGAGCGAGGTCGGCGGGGTGGAGTCGACGATCTGGCTGGAGTGGGCGTGGTCGGCGGTGACGATGACGAGGGTGTTCCCGTCCGCCTCGGCGAAGGCGAGCGCGGCCTGGACGGCCTCGTCGAGGTCGACGGTCTCGCCGATCTGGCCGCACGCGTTCGCGGCGTGGTCCTGCTTGTCGATGCTCGCGCCCTCGACCTGGAGGAAGAAGCCCTGGTCGCCGGTGTCGAGGAGGTCGATCGCCTTCTCGGTCATGGAGCGGAGCGTCGGCTGCTCGGCCGGACGGTCGGGGTTCGCGACGCAGGTCTGCGGGGCGGCGTCCGCTCCGCCGACCGTCGCCGGGGTGGGCGCGTAGCGGACGGGCAGGTTGCCGGAGTTGAACAGTCCGAGCACGGGCGCGTCCTGGTCGGCGACGGTCAGCGCGTCGAGCTGCGCGGCGGTGGCGGGAGTCGTGGCGTCCCCGAGCACCTGGAAGCCGCGCTCCGCGGCCTGCTGGAACAGCGGCTCGCCGCTCCAGTCGCCGGCGCGGGCGACCTGCGCGAAGCTGGCCGACCCTCCGCCGAGGGTCAGGTCGGCGCGGGTGTCGAGGATCTGCTCGCTGATCGAGCCGAGTCCGCCGTTCTCCAGCGCGTCGTCGCCGCAGCTCGCGCTGTCGGGTCCGTAGCAGCTGCGGGCGTCGACGTGGGCGGCCTGCACGGCCGGGGTGGCGTCCTGGATCTCGGCGGTGGTGACGTTGCCGGTCTTCAGGCCGTTCGCCTTCGCGATCTCGAGGAGGGTGTCCTTGCGCTGCTGGTCGATGTCGACCGAGATGGCGTTGTCGTAGGTCTTGGTGCCGGTGGCCCAGGCGCTGCCGGTGGCGGCGGAGTCGGGTACGTAGTCCGGGGCGCCCTTGACGGCGCCCGTCGCCGGGTCGTCCGCCCGGTAGAGCGAGTAGGTCGTGTACTGGCCGGTGATCGGCAGGGCGTCGATCCCGGGGAAGCGGCCGGCCGCTCCGTACTGGTAGTTGCGAGCGACGGTGATCTCCGAATCGCCCATGCCGTCCCCGATGAGGAGGATGACGTTCTTCGCGTCCTGCTCCTTCACCGCTGCGCGCAGCGAGTCGGAGAGGTCGGCGTCGACCGGGGAGATGCGGGCGGCTCCGCCGGTGGCGGAGAGGTCGGCGGCACCGACAGCAGTGGCGGCGCCGGGTGCGGCCAGTGCGGCGGCGCAGACCAGAGCAGCGGCCGAGAGGGCCAGAGCGGAGCGTCCGCGGTTCGCGGAGCGGAACAGTCGTGTCACGTCGTGGACTCCTTGAGAGGTGAGACCCCGGAAAGGGGCACGCTCATCTCACTCCGGATCGCCCCGTCGGTGGGTGAACGGTGATGCATAGCTGAGTGAACTTTCCGACGAGGGCTCTCGGCCCTGGCGGCCCGCCGGAGCGTCCTGCCGACCGGCGCTCACCGGGAGCGTCGGTCGGCAGGGGCGCGGTCGCCGGGAGCCTTTCGGGTCAGCGCTGGACGAGCGGGACGGCGATGTCCGTGACGTCCGCGCCGATGGCGCCGAGCGGAGTCGCCGTTCCGTTCAGCAGTCCGATCTCGTAGAGCGACCCGTTGACGGCGGCGAGGCCGACCGAGCCGATGGAGCTGCCGTTGCGGAGGACGGAGTAGATGTCGAAGCCGGTCGCACCCGCTGCGTCGAGGCCGAGCTTCCCGGTCGGCGCCAGGGTGCCGGCGTTGGCCGGGGACTGGATCGCGATCTGGTCGAGGGCCGTGTCGAGGACGAACAGGGTGGTCGCGCTGTTCGCACCGAGGTCGTTGTTCGTGTACGCGGCCCCGGCGACACCGGTGGCCACGGCGGGCGCGGCGTAGCTGAGCGTGCCGTCGGCGACCGTCGCGGCGCCCGCGGTGGCGAACGGCTGACGGAGGTTCTGGCCCGTGTCGCTGACCACGCGGAGCGCGTTCGCGGCGGGGTTGAAGTCGACGCCGAAGGAGGTGCCGCTCAGCGCCACGGTGAGACGGGTCACCTGGGTGGCGACGCCGGTGGACGGGTTGATGGAGTAGACGCCGGCGCTCGCCGCGTTGTCCCCGACGCCGTAGAGGGCGCCGTCCTGGACCCGGTAGTCGATGCCGATGAGCGCGGTGTCGCCGCCGGTGAGGCCGGTGACGGCGACGCGGTTCGTGACCTTGCCGGGCTTGGTCGGGTTGAACTGCACGAGCTTCGTGCCGCCGTCGGACAGTCCGACGACCCGCAGCTTCGCCGCCACGGAGCGGACCGCGTTGATCAGGTTCCTGTCCGACGCGCTGCTGGAGTCGCTGGTCGCCGCGGCGGGAGCGACGCTGCTCGCACCGGCGAGCACGGGTGCCACCGCCATCACGCCCGCGACGGCGACAGCTGCGATACCGACTCTGATGTTCCTGCTCATCGTGCACTCCTCGAGACTTGCGGTCGCCGGAGATCGGCGGCTCGGAGGGGGATACCGTCCGGAGCGCGCGAGCGTTCATCCGATCCGGAGATCCGTGCCCCGTCACTCCGGCGAGCCGTCGGCGAACCGTCGGAGCGCGGCGGCGTAGCGGTCCGGGTCCCGGTGGTCGCTGTCGGTCAGGATCAGCACCGAGCCGGAGACGGCGCGCGCGTACTCGCCGCGGCAGGGGAGGGTGACCACCGTCCTCAGTCCGGCCTCCCAGGCGGGGACGAGGGAGCCGAGGCAGCGCCGCTCGGGGGCGGCGTCCAGAGGGACGTCCCGCGCGTCCATCCGGGCGGACCGCAGCTCGTCGTGCCAGGCGCGGAATGGGGCTCCGAGGGAGTCGTCGCCGAAGCGCTCGCGCCAGCCGGGGCCGCGCGCAAGGTCGAGGAGGCGTGCGCGCTCGGGGGATCCGTCGGCGGTGCTGGAGAGCTGCCGGAGGAGCGGGCCGGTCTCGACCGCCAGATGCTCGACGCAGTCCTGCCACAGCTGAGGCCAGGCGCGCTGCTCGTCGGCGCCGGGCTCCGCCGACCCGACCCGCTCCGGGGACCGCTCGAGCGGCGGCGGCCCGTCGCCCGCCGGAGTGAAGCCCCACGCTTCGCGGATCCAGAGGAGCTCGAGCAGCGCCGCGGGGTTGTCCTCGACCGTGATGACCATCTCCGACGGCCAGGGGTCGCCGGGAAGAGGACGGGATGCGCGCATGAGAGGAGCTCCTTCCGAGGGGATGAGGTCGGATCGTGCCGGAGAAGGCTCCAGGGAGGCTGGGCTCGCGTCGGCCGACGCGCCACTCCTCCGGGCGCCCAGCGGCGTCCCCGGTGATCGTCCCCGCGAGCGGTCGAGGACGGCGCCGAGCGCCTCCCGAATGTCGGTGCCCCCGACCTACACTCGGACGCGTTCGAACACACGTTCGATGCGATGAGGAGGGAGCCGACCATGGGCGTGACCGTCGTGGAGCGCATCGCGACCCCGGCCTCGGACGCCGTCGCCGTCATGTTCCTCGTCACCAGCGAGGCGGTGGCGGCCGGATTCCCGTCGCCGGCGCAGGACTACTTCGACGGGTCCCTCGACCTCAACGACCACCTGATCCGCGACAGGACGTCGACGTTCATCGTCCGCGTCTCGGGCGAGAGCATGGTCGGCGCGGGCATCAGCGACGGCGACGAACTCCTGGTCGACCGGTCGATCACGCCGACGCACGGGAGCGTCGTCATCGCGATCCTCGACGGCGAGCTGACCGTCAAGCGCCTCGAGCTGCACCCCGGGGGAGTGGTGCTGCGGGCCGAGAACCCGGAGTACCCGCCGATCCACGTCGCCGAGCTGAGCGACCTCCAGGTGTGGGGCGTCGTCACCGTCTGCCTCCACCGGCTGCACCGTGCGCTCTGAGCGGCGCATCGCCCTGGTCGACGTGAACTCGTTCTACGTCTCCTGCGAGCGGCTGTTCGATCCGAGGCTCGCGGGCCGGCCGGTCGTCGTCCTCTCGAACAACGACGGCTGCGTGGTCGCCCGCTCCGACGAGGTGAAGAGGCTCGGGATCGAGAACGGCACGCCCTGGTTCCAGATCGAGCCGCTCATCCGCTCCGGTCGCCTCCCGGAGGTGATCGCCCGATCGAGCAATTACGAGCTGTACGGCGAGCTGTCCGCGCGCGTGATGGAGCTGCTGGGCCGCTACTCCGCCTGGCAGGAGGTGTACTCGATCGACGAGTCCTTCCTCGGCGTCGACGGCGACGTGGCGGAGCGGGCGAAGATCGGCCGGGAGATGCGGGCGGCCGTCGCGAAGAACGTCGGGCTGCCCGTCTGCGTCGGCTTCGGACCGAGCAAGACTCTCGCGAAGTTCGTCAACAAGGGCGGAGCGAAGAAGCACCCGCGCCTGGGGGGCGTCTGCGACACGGACTGGTACACGCCCGAGCAGCTCGACGCGCTCATGGCCTCGCAGCACGTCACCGAGCTGTGGGGAGTCGCCGGCCGCACAGGGAAGCGCCTCGCGGAGCTGTCCATCCACACCGTCCGCGACCTCCGCGACGCGGACCCCGCGCTGATCCGCAAGAAGTTCTCGGTCGTCCTGCAGCGCTCCGTCTACGAGCTGCGCGGCGTCGACTGCATCCCGCTCGAGGCCGCCCGCACCGTCCGCGACCAGCTGATCTTCTCCCGGTCGTTCGCCACTCCCGTGACGACGATCAGCGACATGGAGCAGGTGCTCTCCGTCTACGCGCAGCGCGCCGCCCACCGCCTCCGCGCGCAGGAGTCGGTCACCAGGACGATGAGCGTGTTCGCGTCGACGTCGCCGTTCGCGGACGCGCCGTACGAGTCCGCCGGCGGCCTGGCCGGCTTCCCCGTTCCCACGGACGACCCGGTGGCGATGGTGAGGGCCGCGATCGGCACCCTGCGCCCGCGGCTGCGGGAGGGCGCGCGCTACGTGCGGGCCGGCGTCATCCTCACGAACCTCTCACCGCGGAACTCCCACGCGCTGCTCGAGATCTTCGACACCGCCTTCGACACGAAGGGCCTCGGCGCCACCATCGACGCCGTGACGAAGCGCCACGGGCGATCTGCGGTCGGCCTCGGGCTGGCGGGCATCCGCACGGGGCCGGTGTGGACGATGAAGCGCGACGCCCTCTCGCTCCGGGCGACGACGCACTGGGGCGAGCTGGCGACGGCGCACGCGCGGTGAGCCCGCCGCCGGGGAGATCGGGTCATCCGACGCGTAGGCGCCCGGGGCTGTCTCGGGCAGGCTCGTCGCCATCGACGAGTGTCGGTGCGGGGACGGCGGGAGGACCCATGGCCGAGAGCTGGCAGGACGCGTCGGTGCGGGGCGTCGCGATGATCGAGAACGAGCTGGTCGTGCGCGACTTCCTCGAGGTGTGGAGCGCTCGCGACAGCCGCCAGCTCATCCCGTTCCTGCATCCGGAGGTCGTCTACAGCGCGTGGAGCTCGCAGGAGATCGCGGGGCGGGCGCGGGTCCTCGAGATGTGCGACGAGGTCCATCGGGCGTTCACCGAGATCCGGATCGCCCTCGTCACGATCGCCGTGGCAGGAAGCGTCGTCCTCACCGAGCACGCCCTGCACCTCCGCTCGGACACGGGGGAGGGCCACTGGCTCCGCTGCTTCGGGAGCTACGAGCTCCGCGGAGAGCAGATCGTCACCTGGCGGCAGCTCCATGGCTGAGGGCCTCGCGTGACGGCGGTGACCGGGCCCGCGCGCCTCAGGCTCGCCCTGGTGCTGCTGGCGATCGCCTCGGGCGCGACCGACGCGTTCGCGTTCCTCCTGCTCGGCGGCATCTTCACCGCGAACATGACGGGCAACCTGGTGCTGCTGGGGCTGTACCCCCGCTCCGCCTGGCTGACGACCGCGGCCGGAGCGGTCACGGCGATCGTCTTCTTCGCCGGAGCGGTCTACGCCGGGTTCCGCACGACCCGGGCGCGCACGCCGTCGACCGGCGACGGGAGACGTCCGCTCCGCTCGATCGCGCTCGTGGGGGTCGTCCTGCAGCTCGCCGTCGCGGTCGCCTGGCCGACGGTGCAGAGCGGAAGGTCGCTGCTCGTCGACTGCGCGTTCATCGCGACCAGCGCGACGGCGCTCGGGCTGCAGACCGTGCTCGCGAAGCGGATCTCCGGCGCCGCCGGCCTGACGACGACGTTCGTCACGGGCACGCTCACGAGCCTGATGCAGGAGCTCGCCGAGCGCTCGTCCGGGTCGAGGACCGTCCAGGCGCTCATCGTCGCGAGCCTCGCGGTCGGGGCCGTCGTCGGAGCGGCGACCGTGACGCTCGCTCCGGCCTGGGCCCCGACGCCGGCCCTGGTGCTCTCGGCGGTCGCCGTCGTGCTTCTCTTCGCGCACCGCGCGCGAGCCGTGCCCGCGGGAGCGGAGCCCGGGGCCCCGCGTCCCGCGTGACCGGGATCAGGCGTCGAGCGCCCACTTCGGCCGGACCCAGTGGCAGGTGTAGCCGCCGGGGTGCTTGCGCAGGTAGTCCTGGTGCTCCTCCTCGGCGTCCCAGAACTCGCCGGCGGGCTCGACCTCGGTGACGACCGGTCCGGGCCAGCGGCCCGACGCGTCGATCTCGGCGATCGTCTGGCGCGCGACCCTCTCCTGCTCAGGCGAGAGGAAGAGGATCACGGAGCGGTAGGCCGTGCCGATGTCGTTGCCCTGACGGTTCTTCGTCGTCGGGTCGTGCACCTGGAAGAAGAACTCGAGCAGGTCGCGGTAGGAGAGCTGCTCGGGATCGAACTCGATCTCGACCGCCTCCGCGTGGTCGCCGTGGTGGCGGTAGGTCGCGTTCGGCGTGCTGCCGCCGGCGTACCCGGCGCGGGTGCTGAAGACGCCCGGCATGTCGCGGATGAGCTCCTGGAGCCCCCAGAAGCATCCGCCCGCGAGGATCGCGCGCTCCTCGGCCATCAGACGCCTGCCTTCGTGTCGTGCGCGGACTCGCGCGGAGAGATCATCATGCGGGCAAGTCCATCACGACCGGGGACGTCGCGGCGAGCGTCGGACGACTCTCGGAGCAGACCGTCGGCGGGGGAGCCGAGCGTGTCCCGGCCGAGCGCTCCGTCACTGCGATCGGTACGCCGCCGGGGATGCACCGGTGGGAACGAGTCATCTGACCGGGTCGCTCCGGGTGCCCCCGTTCCTACGCTCGTCGGTACAACCGAGGAGAGAGCGGAGCGGACCATGGAGCAGCCGAACGTCGAGACGCGCAGTGCACGGCGGGTGATCGAGACCCTGACCGCCAACGGCGTGAAGTACGTCTTCGGGATCCCGGGAGCGAAGATCGACGCGGTCTTCGACGTCCTCGCCGACGAGGGGCCGGAGCTGATCGTCTGCCGGCACGAGCAGAACGCCGCCTTCATGGCCGCCACGGTGGGACGGCTGACGGGCAGCCCGGGCGTCGTCCTCGTGACCTCCGGCCCCGGCACGACCAACCTCGCCACCGGCCTGCTCACGGCCAACACGGAGCAGGACCCGGTCGTCGCGCTCGCCGGGGCCGTGCAGCTCTCCGACCGCCTCAAGCGCACGCACCAGTCGATGGATGCGGCCGCCTTCCTCTCCACCGTGACGAAGTACACGGTCGAGTCGACGGATCCGGACGACGTCTCGGAGGCGGTCAGCAACGCCTTCCGCGCCGCCGTCACCGAGCCCCGAGGCGCCGCGGCGGTCGTCCTGTCGGCCAGCGTGATGGCCGCGCCGACCTCGCAGGTCATCACCCGGGCGGCCACGGGGCCGACGAGCGGTCCGGCGCGCGCCGAGGACCTCACCCACGCCGCCGACCTGATCAACACCGCGGAGCGGCCCGTCCTCCTCGTGGGACTCCGCGCGTCGGAGCCGGCGACCGTGGCGGCACTGCGGGTCCTGATCAGCGAGACGGAGCTGCCGGTGATCGAGACGTTCCAGGCGGCCGGCCTCGTCTCCCGCGAGCTCGAGGACCACTACCTCGGCCGCGTCGGCCTGTTCAAGAACCAGCCCGCCGACCTCGCCCTCGCCGAGTCCGATCTCGTCGTCGCGATCGGCTACGACGCCGTCGAGTACGACCCGGTGATCTGGAACAGCGACGTCGCCCGCCGGATCGTCCACATCGACTCCGTCGACGCCCCGCTGGACAACCACTACCTGCCCGCGCTGGAGCTGAAGGGCGACCTCGCGCAGACCGTCACGGCCCTCACGCCCCTCGTCTCCGGCCTGCAGCTCGACGAGGACGCGGCCGACCGGGTCGCCCGGCACCGGAGCGAGCTGGAGCGGATCGACGACGCGGCGCGGACGGCCGAGGCGGCTCCCGGGACCGTCGATCCCGCCCGCCTCGTGCTCCTGATGCGCGACCTGCTCTCGGACGACGCCACCGTGGCCTGCGACATCGGCTCGAACTACATCTTCATGGCCCGGCACTTCCGCGTGTACGAGCCCAAGCACCTGCTCTTCTCGAACGGGCAGCAGACCCTCGGCGTCTCCTTCCCGTGGGGCATGGCGGCGAGCCTCCTGCGCCCCGGGACCCCGGTGGTCTCCGTCTCGGGTGACGGAGGGTTCCTGTTCTCCGCGACGGAGATCGAGACGGCGACGCGGCTCGGCCTCTCGTTCACGCACGTGATCATGCGGGACGACACCTACGACATGGTCGGCTTCCAGCAGCTGCTGAAGTACGGCCGCAAGTCCGGGGTCCAGCTCGGCGACTACGACATCGAGAAGTTCGCCGCGGCGTTCGGCGCCACGGGCAGGCGGGTGAGCGGCCTCGCCGAGTTCGAGGAGGCCTTCCGCGCCTCCCTCGCCGAGCCGGGCGTCTCGATCATCGACGTCGCGGTGGACTACAGCCGCAACGTCGACATCGCCGCCCACCTGGTCGAGGACGCCTTCGAATGAGCACGCACACGGTCGACTCGACCGACGACTACGCGATCTACCAGAGCTCGACCATGGCCGCGCTGCTGGCCGGGGTCTACGACGGGGACCTGACGATCCGCGAGCTGCTCACCCACGGCGACCTCGGGCTGGGCACCTTCAACCACCTGGACGGCGAGATGGTGATCGTCGACGGCGTCTGCTACCACCTGCGCAGCGACGGCTCCGTCCAGGTCGCGGACGGCGACGACC
Organism: Rathayibacter sp. AY1C1; assembly: GCF_002932105.1. NCBI lineage: Bacteria > Bacillati > Actinomycetota > Actinomycetes > Micrococcales > Microbacteriaceae > Rathayibacter > Rathayibacter sp. AY1C1. The sequence goes on from NZ_PSWH01000013.1 coordinate 22,518, forward strand.
GGACGCCCTTCGCCGCCGTGCTGCCCTTCCACGCGACCACGACGTTCACGGTCGAGGAGCCGACCGGTCTCGCCGGACTCACCCGGCTGATCGATGACGCGGTCGACGGCGGGAACATCCCCGTCGCCCTGCGGATCGACGGCCGGTTCACCGAGGTCCGCACTCGGACCGTGGGCGAGCAGACGGAGCCGTACCCGCCCCTGATCGAGGCGACCGCCCACCAGAGCGTCACCGGCATCGCCGACACCTGCGGCACGATCGCGGGCTTCCGCACTCCGCAGTTCGAGCAGGCCGTGTCGGTCCCCGGGTACCACCTGCACTACGTCGACGACGCCCGCGAGAAGGGCGGGCACGTCCTCGACGTGACCGTGGCCGAGGTGACGGTCTCGCTCACGACCGTCGCCGGACTGCACCTCGCGCTCCCGGAGACGGACCAGTTCCGCCGGGCGGACCTGGCGATGAAGGACATCGCGGCGCAGGAGGCGCGAGCGGAGGGGTGAGGCGGGCGGGACCTCCGGGGAGACGGGCCGGCCGCGACACGTCTCCCCGAAGGCCCGTCAGGGCGCGAGCTCCTCGCGGACGATCGCCGCTCCCGCGCTCAGCGCGCTGAGCTTCCCCCAGGCGAGGTCGCGGGGCAGCGGCGCCATGCCGCAGTTCGTGCTCGGGAGGAGCAGGTCCGCGTCGACGAACCGGAGGGCGCGTCGCAGGGTGTCGGCGACCTCCTCGGGCGTCTCGACGGTCCCGCTCGCCACGTCGATCGCTCCGAGCATGACCTTCTTGCCACGGACGAGCTCGATCAGCTCCATCGGCACGTGGGAGTGGTGGCTCTCCAGCGAGACGATGTCGAGCGAGGACTGCTGGAGGAGCGGCAACGACTCCTCGTACTGCCGCCACTCCGACCCGAGGGTCGCCTTCCAGTCGGTGTTCGCCTTGATCCCGTAGCCGTAGCAGATGTGCACCGCGGTCTCGATGCGGAGTCCCTCCGCCGCCCTCTCCAGCGCGGCCACACCCCAGTCGTGCACCTCGTCGAAGAAGACGGTGAAGGCGGGCTCGTCGAACTGGACGATGTCGACTCCGGCGTCCTGGAGGGCTCGCGCCTCCTCGTTGAGGATGGTCGCGAACTCCCACGCCAGCTTCTCGCGGCTCCCGTAGTGCCGGTCGGAGAGAGTGTCGATCATCGTCATCGGGCCGGGCAGCGCCCACTTGATGGGCTGATCGGTCTGCTCGCGCAGGAACCGGGCGTCGTCGGCGAACACGGGCCTCTCGAGCCCCACGGCGCCGACGACGGTCGGCACGCTCGCGTCGTACCGGTCGCGGATGCGCACCGTCTCGCGCCGCTCGAAGTCGACGCCCGTGAGGTGCTCGATGAACGTCGTGACGAAGTGCTGCCGGGTCTGCTCCCCGTCACTGACGATGTCCAGGCCCCGGTGGTGCTGCTCGTGGACAGCGGCGCGCAGGGCGTCCTGCTTGCCCTCGGCCAGGGCGTCGCCGGTCAGCCGCCACGGGGACCACAGGGTCTCCGGCTGCGCGAGCCACGACGGCTTCGGCAGGCTGCCGGCGATCGAGGTGGGCAGGAGCGGGAGGGCCGCCGAGGCTCCGCGCGCGCTCATCGGACCGCTCCCGCGTACCCGGCGGCCCACTGCCGCAGCCGCTCCCCGTGCGGCTTCATGAGGTGCTCCTCCGCGAACCGCCCCTGCTCGACCGCGAGCCGGCCGCGCTCCTCGCGGTCGTAGGAGACCGCGGGCCGCACGTAGTCCTGCTGCTCCAGGTCCGGCCGGTAGACGTCGGCGGCGGCCGAGCGCGCGCCGTAGATCTCGGGCCGGTAGATCCTCTGGAACGTCTCCATCGTGCTGATGGTGGCGATGAGCTGGAGGTCCGAGTAGTCCTCCAGCAGGTCGCCGCCGCAGTAGAACGCGAGCGGCGCCGTGCTGCCGGGCGGCATGAAGAAGCGGACGCCGAGGCCCATCTCCGCGAAGTACCGGTCGGTCAGCGAGAGCTCGTCCTGCCGGTACTCGACGCCGAGGATCGGATGGAGGGTCCCGGTGCGCCGGTACGTCCTGCTCGTCGAGACGCTGATGCAGATGACGGGCGGCGTCGACGAGAGCTCCGCGTACTGCGCGGAGTCCCGGAAGTGCTGGAAGAGCGCGCCCTGCAGGACGCCGAAGTCGTCGGGGACGGTGAAGCCGGCCTGCGCGGCGTTGACCGCCGGCAGCCGCACGCTGAAGTCGTGGTCGCGGAGGTAGGAGGAGAAGTTGTTCCCCAGTGTCCCCGGCTGACATCGGCCGGTGCGGCGGTCGAGGATCCGGGTGCGCAGGACCTCCAGCAGGGGGAACTCCCGGTCCTCGCCGTCCGCGGTGAGCCGCAGCCCGACGGAGACGATGTCGAGCCCGACCGTGTAGCGGCCGCGGCTCGGATCGTCGCCCGGCACGAGATCGTTCAACCGGTCGTCGATCATCCGCAGCGCGGTCCGGAGGTTCTCCCGGCGGCGCTCGCCGCGGGCCAGATTCGCGAAGTTGGTGGTGATCCGGGAGCTCTGGGCCGGCGAGTAGTCCTCGTCGAAGGGGGTGAGGGTGATGCTGAAGGCGGGTTCGTTCGTCATGATCGGCCGATCGGTAGGAGGGACTGGGGCGGGGGCACGATCAGTGCGGGTGGTCCTCGGTCAGCTTGAAGCCGAGTCGGCCGTGCGCGAAGGCGGCTCCGGCTCCGATGGCGGCCGCGACCCAGGCTGATTCGGCGAGCTCGGTCTCGGTCGCACCGGCGCGCACGGCGTTCTGGCCGTGGCCGTCGATGCAGTAGACGCACTGCTTGCTGATGCCCACGGCGTAGGCGATGAGCTCGCGGTACTTGAGCGGGATCTCGCGACCCTGCGGAGCGAAGACGGCGGTGTCGAAGGCGGTGAACGCCGCAAGGACGTCGGGGGTCTCCTTCTTGTAGGCGGCGGTGTAACGGCGGTCGGCTGCGCGGTCGTAGTAGGCGTCGGTCATGGTCTTCCTTCGGAGGTCGGAGAGGGGGCGGAGGGGATGAGGTCACGGCCGGGCGGGGATCTCCAGGCCGAGGTTCTCCCGCAGGGTCGTGCCCTCGTACTCGGTGCGCAGCGAACCGCGCTCCTGCAGCAGCGGCACGACGCGGTCGACGAACTCGTCCAGACCACCCGGGTGCAGGTGCGATCCGAGGACGACCCCGTCGCCGCCTCCGCTCTGCACGAACTCGTCGAGACGGTCGGCGACCTGCTCAGCCGTGCCCACGTACTCCGTGCGGTCGAAGACGGTCTCGGCGAGACCGCGGAGGGTGAGGTCGCGCTCCTGAGCGAGCGCACGCCAGGCGCGCACGGTCCCCGCGCGATCACCGTGGATCAGTGCGCGGCCCTCGATCAGCGGCGGCGCCTCGAGGTCGGCCTCGAGATCGGGTACCGGCCCGTCGACGTCGAAGCCCGACAGGTCCCGGTTCCAGACCTGCTCGAAGAGCACCTGGATCGTGCGCGGTGTGAGTTGCTGATCGCGGATCCACCGCGCTCTCTCCTCCGCCTCCGCAGCGGTGCCGCCGAGGACGACGGCGGCTGACGGGAGGATCCGCACGGAGCCGGCCGGGCGACCCGCCGCCGCGACCCGGGCCGCGATGTCGCGCGCGAACTCGTGCGCCTCAGGTCCCCGGTGGTAGGGGGAGAAGATCACGTCGGCGCTCGACGCCGCGAAGTCGCGACCCTGCGGAGAGACGCCCGCCTGCACGATCACCGGGCGGCCCTGCGGGCTGCGCGGCACGGTGAAACGGCCGGAGACGTCGAACTGGCTGCTCGAGACGGCGAACGACCCCGTCGACGAGTCGGCGAGGAACTCGCCGGAGGGGGCATCGGCTCGCACGGCGTCGGAGGTCCAGGTGTCCCAGAGCGTCGTCACCGCGCGGACGGCCTCCTCGGCACGGGCGTAGCGGTCGGCGCGGTCGAGGAAGCCGCCGCGGCGGAAGTTCGCGCCCGTGAAGGCGTCGAAGGACGTGACCACGTTCCACCCCGCTCGTCCGCCTGAGAGGTGGTCGAGGGTCGCGATCTGACGGGCGAGCTCGAAGGGCTCGTTGAACGTCGCGTTGAGCGTGCCGACCAGGCCGATGTGCTCCGTGACCGCGGCCAGCGCGGCGAGGAGCGGCAGAGTGTCCGGTCGTCCGGCGATGTCATGGTCGAACGGGCGCCCCGCGCGCTCCCGCAGTGCCAGACCCTCGGCGAGGAAGAAGTAGTCGAACCGCCCGCGCTCCGCGGTCTCTGCGACGCGGCGGAACGTCGAGAAGTCGACCTGGCTGCCGGCGTCGGGGTGCTCCCACAGGGTGTGCTCGTTCACCCCGCCCACGTAGGCGGCGAGGACGATCTGCTTCGGTCGCCGCGTCATGACTGCTCCTCGGAGGCGTAGCGGTTCGGGATCGACGTGGGCAGGCCCAGGGCTGAGCGGAGGGTGCGGCCCTCCTCCGTCCCGACGAGCAGACCGCGTCGGCGCAGCTCGGGCACGAGGTCGTCGGCGATCAGCGGCAGATCGGTGGCGAGAACCGCGGGTCGGAGGCGGACGCCGTCGTAGCCGAGCCGTGAGAGCTCGGCGATGCGGTCGGCGACGGACGCGGCCGACCCGGCGGCGACGGCGGCGTCGCCGGTGAGCGGTCGGCCGAGAGCGTCGAGGCGCGAGAGTCTGGCCGCGGCGGACTCCGCCGGGGTGTCGAGGACGACGACGAGGTCGGCGAGGACCCGCAGGCGCTCGCCCGTGCGCCCCGCCCCGCGCTCCGCCTCGGCGATCTCCTGGAGGATCCTCTCGGCGTCCGCTGCGTTCTGAGGCGTCGCGAACACGACGTCGGCCGAGCGCGCGGCGAAACGGTACGGGATGTCGGCGTGTGCGAGCGCGGCGACGACGGGCTGCCCCTGCGGCGGCCGGGGAGTGATCGCGGGGCCGCGCACCGAGAACCAGCGTCCTGCGAAGTCGACGCGGTGCACCTTGTCGGCGTCGAGGAAGCGATCGGTGGCGACGTCGCGGATCTCGGCGTCGTCCTCCCAGCTGTCCCAGAGTCTCCGTGCGACCTCGACGGCGTCGGCCGCCTCCTCGAAGAGCTCGTCGACGACGGCGCGGATCGCGGGGTCCTCGAGAAGGGGCGTGCCCGGCTCCGGCGGCACGATCGCCGCGATTCGTCGTCCGACGTGCGAGGCTTCGTCGACGCGTGACGACACCCTGACCTGCCAACCGCCCCGCCCCCGGCTCAGGTGGTCGAGCGTCGCGACGGCCTTCGACACGTGGAAGGGCTCCGTGTGCGTCACGGTGACCGTGGGCACGAGACCGATGCGGCTCGTGAGGGGGGCGACGTAGGAGGCGATCAGCAGCGCGTCGAGCCGGCCGCGGACCTCGTCGGTGCGGTCGTCGGCCAGGAAGGGGTCCGCCGATTGCAGGGCGAAGGAGTCCTCGATCGTCACGAAGTCGATCCCGCCGCGCTCCGCCCGCTGCACGATGTCCGCCCAGTACGCGCCGGTGAAGAGCGCGTCGGGACGGGCGCCAGGCTCGCGCCAGGACGCGGGGTGCCAGCCGGCGCCCTCGAGGGCGACGGCGAGGCTGAGGGGTGGGGCGGCGGTCATCGTGCTCCTCGGATCAGGGTGCCGGCTCGGACGAGCTCCTCGTCGTCGAGTGCGCGGAGGCGGCGCAGCAGCGCGCGCGCGACCTTGTCGTTCTCGCGGAACGACACCGCGTTCGTGCCCGGCCGGGAGAAGGCGCCGACGAACGGCGAGTCGGTGTACGGGCCGATCGCGTACCGGCGGCCGACGCGGCCTCCCGCCGTCGAGCGCAGCAGGGTGTCGTCCTGGTGCACGCGCAGCCTCCCGGTCGACAGGAGAGTGTCGCCGACGTCGACGAGGTCCTCGACCGCCGACCCCGACGCGACGAGCGCTCGCATCAGCGCGTCGTCACTCCTCGCAACGGACGTCCGGGGGAGGCGCGCGTCGACGAGAGCGTCAGCGAGGACGACCTGATCGGTCGCCCCGCCGCTCGCGACGAAGCGGCCCTCCTCTTCGGAGGTCTCCACACGGATGCCCGGGCCGAGGAAGTCGACGACGCCCGCGTCCGAGAGTGCGAGCAGCTCCTCGAGACGGTGCGCGGGCGGCCCGCTCGCGAGGAAGCTGAACCAGCCGAGCCACCATCCGTGCAGATCCTCGATCCGCGAGCGGGGCGTCCACCTCGCGGACGCGGTGAGATCGGCGACGAGGAAGTGGCTGCGCAGAAGCGCGAGGAAGAGCGCCATCGTGGCGCTGTGCTCCTGCCGGCTGCGCAGAGCCAGGTCGTCCCGGATGTAGGCGCGCACCGCCTCCTGCAGCGCCGAGCCGTCGGCGAACCGCACATCGGCGAACGGGCGGTCGAGATCGGGGAGGAGCAGCCTGTCGAGGCTGTCCGGCACAGTGTCCGCGACGAGCGCGGTCAGGGTCCGCGCATCTCCGAGGACCCGCTCGGCGTCGGCCCCGAGTGCGGGGAGAGCGTACCCCTGTCCCGCTTCGGGTCGCGGGCCGCGGGAGCCGGCGAGGACCGAGGCGCGCGGGTCGAGCCGCGAGAACACCTCCGAGAAGTGCGTCCAGTCGGTGCTCACCCGGTCGGGGTGCCCGGTGAAGAGCTCACGGTAGTAGCCCCAGAGCATCTCCTGGGCGATCAGGGGCCAGACGTCCTCGCTGAAGTCGAGCGGGCGGTGTCGCGAGCGCAGCTCCTCGACGACGGACGCCGAGAACCAGCGGGGCTCGGGCGCGGCTCCCTGGATCGTCGAGCCGATCTTCGAGTGGTAGGGGACCCCGCGGCGGCTGCCGATCAGGATGCGCGGCTCACGTCCCGACGGGTGGTAGCGCAGTCCGCCGGCGTCGTCCCGTTCGAAGCGGCCGCCCCGGCCCTCGGTGAGCAGCACCAGGAGGTCGACCGCGACGAGGCCGAGGCCGCGCACGATCACGTCGTGTCCGGCGCGGAGGGATCCGAGGTCGGCGTCGGCCGTGAACGACGGCGGCAGGTAGGCGAGGCCGTGGCGCTCGGCGAACCCGGCCAGCCGGGTCTCGTCGACCGTCGGCAGAGCGCCGCTGTGCCCGAGCGAGAACAGGACCAGGTCCGCCTCGATCACGTCGCCGGAGTCGAGGACGACCCGCTGCGCACCGTTGTCGCGGCCGAGCACCTCGACGACGCGCGCCGCGTGCTCGCGGACCTCGACGTCAGGGCGGAGAGCGGCGAGCGCCTCCCGGTGGAACCAGCGCAGATAGAGGCTCTGCAGCCGGCGGGTGGGGAAGCTGTCGGCGCGGAGCCCGTCGAGCTCGCGGCGCACGGCTTCGTCGCCCTCTGCGAGCGCGATCCGGCCGGCCCGCACCGCCTCCGCCCACTCGATCAGCGAGGGTCCGGGGCGCACCGGCCCCTCGATCGTCGCGCTCGCGTCGGTGAACATCGTCACGTCGGCTGCGAGCGAGTTGAGCTTCAGCAACGTCGACTGCTCGTAGCGCCAGATCCGGCCGGGGCCGACGGGGTACGGGTCGACGACGTGGACGACGAGCGCGGCCGGCCCGAGGGCGTCCTCGGCGGCGTTCGCGGCGAGGCGCTCGAGGACCCCGACCGCGCGGGGACCTCCCCCGACGATCACGAGGGAGCGGGTCCCGTCCGATGGCGCTGACATGCGTCCACGATGACCCTTCCCCCGTGAGGACGCCGCTCTGTGACGACTCGTGACGATGTGAAGAAGTGTGTAGCGGCGGGTTGGAGCCGGGTGGCCGCGGACCCTAGCGTCGGCCCCCACGGCGTGCAGAAAGGTGCGCCCCGACAGGCAGGAGCCTCGAGTGCCCATCGAATTCCTCGGCATCGCCGCGCTCAACGACGGCAGCGAGACACGAGCACGCAGCGGCGCGAGCTTCGACCCGGAGTACACGGTGCGTCTGGCCGCGGCTCATGAGGACAGCGGGTGGGACCGCATCCTGTTCGCCTACCACTCCGGAGCCCCCGACCCCGCCGTCGCCGCCGCTTTCATCGCGTCGCGGCTCGAGCGCATCCAGCTGCTGCTGGCGCACCGGCCCAACGTCTCCTACCCCACGGTCGCGGCGAAAGCCTTCGCGACCCTCGATCAGCTGAGTGGAGGCCGCCTGAGCGTCCACGTGATCACGGGCGGGTCGGACGCGGACCAGGCCGCGGAGGGCGACTACCTGAGCAAGGACGAGCGCTACGCGCGCACCGCCGAGTACATCAGGATCGTCAAGCAGGTCTGGACGACCCGTGAGCCGTTCGATCACGCCGGGGAGCACTACCGCTTCTCCCGGTTCGTCAGCGACGTCTGGCCGGTGCAGCAGCCTCGGCCGCAGATCTCGTTCGGAGGCTCCTCTCCCGCCGCTCTGTCCGTCGGTGCCGCCGAGAGCGACGTCTACGCGCTCTGGGGCGAGCCGCTGCGGGACACCGCCGAGCAGATCCGCAGCATCCGGGAGGCGGCGGCGGCGGCCGGCCGCGACGTCGCGCCGCGCATCCAGGTCGCCTTCCGACCCATCCTCGGGGCCACCGAGGAGCAGGCCTGGGAGAAGGCGGAGGGGATCCTCCGCCGCATCGAGGCGCGCACCCGCGAGACCGCCCCCGGAGGCCTCGCCGCGCCGGAGAACACCGGCTCGCAGCGCCTCCTCGCGATCGCCGCCGCAGGCGACCGTTTCGATCGCGCGCTCTGGACCAGGGCGGGAGTCGCCGCGGGAGCGCGCGGCAACTCGAACGCCCTCGTCGGGACGCCGGAGACGGTGGCCGCCGCGCTGCTCGACTACGTCGATCTCGGGGTCGACATCATCTCGGCGCGCGGCTACGACTACGTCGACGACACCCTCGACTTCGGTCGCCACGTGATACCGCTGGTGCGCGAGGAGGTCGCTCGACGCGACGCCGCGGCCGCCCAGGCCGCCGAGGAGGCCGCTCGTGTCCTCGTCTGACACCGTCGCGGCCGACGAGTTCGTCCATGTGCGGGCCGATGACCCGCGGGCCCGGCCCCTGCTCGACGAGCTCGAGCGCGAGTACGACACCCGCTACGGCACCGCCTGGGGCGAGCCGGCATCGGCCGAGCTCGCGCGCTACCCGAGCGAGGTGTTCGCCCCGCCGGAAGGATCCTTCGTCCTGCTTCTGCGCGACGGCACCGCGATCGCCGGAGGCGCGCTGAAGAGATTCGACGACACGACCGCCGAGCTCAAGCGCATCTGGACATCCTCGGCGCACCGTCGGCAGGGACTCGCCCTGCGCGTGGTCGCAGAGCTCGAGGCGGAGGCCCGCCGGCTCGGCTACTCGACCGTCTACCTCACGACCGGGCCGCTCCAGCCGGAGGCGCAGCGGCTCTACCTCACCGCGGGCTACACACCGCTCTACGACGTGACCCAGCCTCCGGAGGTGGTCGTCCTGCACGGCTATGCGCGGACGCTCACCGATCGGCCGCTTGACGTCGCGAGGATCCGGACCGCGCACGACGACTCCTTCGCGCAGCTCACCGCGTCCCTGCCCGACGGCGGAGCACGCCTGCGCGGTGGCGTCACGGGGCGTGCCTCATGAGCGGCACGATCGCGCCGCCTCGACCGCGGGACACGTCCGGCCCCCTTCCCGGAGGCATCGACCTCGCCCGACTCGGCGAGCGGCCGGTGCTGCCGCTGCGCCACCCGGTGCGCTGGGTGGTCGCCGCACTGGTCCTCGTGCTCCTGCTGAACGCCGGACAGACCCTCTTCACGAACCCGTCGTGGGAGTGGCCGAAGGTCGGGACCTGGCTCTTCAGTCCGGCGATCCTGAAGGGGCTGCAGCTGACGCTCCTCGCCACCGCCATCAGCGCCGTGATCAGCTTCGTCGGAGGCATCGTCGTCGCCGTAGCCCGGCTCTCGGGCAATCCGGTGCTGTCGACGCTCAGCTGGGTCTACATCTGGCTGTTCCGCTCGGTGCCGCTGATCCTCGTCCTCATCTTCCTGTTCAATCTCGGCAACCTGTATCCGACCGTCGGCATCGGCATCCCCTTCGGTCCGCAGTGGTCGGTGCCGACGGTGTCGCTGCTGCCTCCGCTCGCCCTCGGCGTGATCGGCCTGAGCCTGTCCGAGATCGCCTACAGCGCCGAGGTCGTCCGTTCCGGGGTGCTCGCGGTCGATCAGGGGCAGCACGAAGCGGCGAAGGCGCTCGGGATCCCGCAGCGCCGCCAGTTCACCCGCATCGTCCTCCCGCAGGCGCTCCGCTCGATCGTGCCCGCCTACGTGAACCAGATCATCGGCCTGCTGAAGGCGAGCTCGCTGCTGTTCTACGTCTCGCTGCTCGACCTGTTCGGGGTCGCTCAGAACCTCGGCAGCACGTACCCGACGGACATCATCCCCCTGCTCGTCGTCGCGACGATCTGGTACCTGGTGCTGACCTCGGCGATCTCGGTCGTGCAGTTCTACATCGAGCGCTTCTACGCCCGCGGCGCGCACCGGGAGCTCGCGCCCACGCCCCTCCAGCGGGTGCGGCGCTCGCTCGCCGGCCTGAGGAGTGCGCGATGACCGCCGCCATCGAGATCCACAACGCGACCAAGTCCTACGGCGACCGGACCGTGCTCCGGGGAGTCGACCTGCGCGTCGAGGCGGGCACCGTCACGGTTATCCTCGGTCCGAGCGGCTCGGGCAAGTCGACCCTGCTGCGGGCGATCAACCATCTCGAGAAGCTCGACGAGGGGTTCGTCTCCGTGAACGGCGAGCTGATAGGGGTGCGGCTGCGCGGCGGTCGGCTCAAGGAGCTGCGCGAGAAGGAGATCCTGCGCCAGAGGGCGAGGATCGGCTTCGTCTTCCAGAGCTTCAACCTCTTCCCGCACCTGACGATCCTCGAGAACGTCACCGAGGCGCCGATCTCGCAGGGGCAGCCGCCCGCGGAGGCCCGCGAGCGGGCACGCGCCCTGCTCGAGCACGTCCGTCTCGCCGACAAGGCGGCGGCCTATCCGAGGCAGCTCTCCGGCGGCCAGCAGCAGCGCGTGGCCATCGCGCGTGCGCTCGCGCTCGACCCCGAGGTGATCCTCTTCGACGAGCCGACCTCGGCTCTCGATCCCGAGCTCGTCGGGGAGGTGCTGCAGGTCATCCGGTCGCTGGCCGAGAGCGGCCGCACCCTCATCGTCGTGACCCACGAGATCGGCTTCGCCCGCGAGGTCGCCGACCGGGTGGTGTTCGTCGACGACGGCCTCGTCGTCGAGCAGGGCAGCCCGAGCGAGGTCCTCGACCGCCCGCAGAATCCGCGGACCCGCGACTTCCTCGGCCGAGTCCTCGGCTGAGCCCCCGCACTCCTCCTCTTCTCCATCCGCACGACAGACACAGGAATCGAATCATGACCAGACCGCACATCACTCGTTGGACCAGAGTCGGGGCGCTTCTCGCTGCCGCCGCGCTGACGACGGGCCTCGCGGCCTGCTCCGGTGCCGCCGCCTCCGACCCGGCCTCCCCGGGAGCCGCCTCCGGCACCACCACCGTCACCGTGGGTGCCCTCTCCAACGGAGCGGCGACCGAGACGGACATCGACGTGCCGGTCGTCGACGAGATCCGCGGCACGCTGCCGCAGGAGATCCTCGACCGCGGGACCCTGACGATCGGCGTCGGCGCTCTCCCCGCAGGCTTCCCTCCGCTCGCGTTCACCGGGACCGACACCGAGACCCTCACCGGCTCGGAGCCCGATCTCGGCCGCCTCGTCGCCGCCGTCCTCGGGCTGCAGCCCGAGGTGGAGAACTCCACCTGGGACAACCTCTTCGTGGGCATCGACACCGGAGGCAGCGACGTCGGCTTCTCGAACATCACCGTCACGGAGAAGCGCAAGGAGAAGTACGACTTCGCCTCCTACCGCGCCGACACCCTCGCGTTCCAGGTCCTCGCCTCGAACGACTGGGAGTTCGACGGCGACTACGAGAACCTCGACGGACTCACCGTCGCGGTCAGCAGCGGCACCAACCAGGAGAAGATCCTGCTCGAGTGGCAGGCCCGTCTGCAGTCCGAGGGCAGGTCCCTGGAGATCACGCGACTGCCCGATGCCAACTCCGTCACTCTCGCTCTCGGCTCCGGCCGGATCGACGCCTACTTCGGGCCCAACCCGACGACGGTCTACCAGAACCGGATCTCGGAGGACGGCGCCGACCCGACCCGCAACGCCGGCACGTTCTCCGGAGCGGGCGAATCGCACGACGGGCTGATCGCGGCGACTGTGAAGAAGGACTCCGGACTCGCCGAGCCGATCGCCCAGGCCCTCGGCTACCTCATCGGGAACGGTCAGTACCAGGACTGGCTGTCGGCCTACGGCCTGCAGGACGAGGCCGTGGACGAGGCCCTGGTGAACGCGCCCGGGCTCCCGCTCGACAACAGCTGAGCCGCCCCCGCCTCGGGCGCCCCGATCGACCAGCGGGGCGCCCTCCGCCCGCTTCCCCGAGGACTCCCATGCACCTGTTCGACTCGCTCACGCGCGAACGACTCGACCGCCCGACGAGCCGCAAGTGGAGCCTCCGCCCCGGCACCATCGGAGCCTGGGTCGCCGAGATGGACTTCGGTACGGCGCCGGCCGTTCGGAGGGCACTGCACGACGCCGTGGCCGGCGACGTGCTGGGCTATCTGTCCCCCTCGACTGCGGGCGAGCTGGGCGAGGCCGCCGCGGAGTACCTCGCTGAGCAGTACGCGTGGACGGTCGACCCCGCCCGCGTGCACTCCGTCTCGGATGTCATGGCCGCGCTCGGAGTGGCCGTCACCGAGTTCTCCCGCCCCGGCTCACCGGTGATCGTGCCTACCCCCGCTTACATGCCGTTCCTCACCTACCTGTCGGCCATCGGACGCGAGGTGATCGAGGTCCCGGGAACGATCGTCGACGGCCGCTGGGAGCACGACCTCGACGGGATCGATGCGGCCTTCGCGCAGGGAGCGGGCACCCTGGTGCTCTGCAATCCGCACAACCCGACGGGCTCGGTCCTGCCACGGTCCGAGCTCGAAGGTCTCGCCGCTGTCGTCGAGCGCCACGGCGGGCGGGTCTTCGCCGACGAGATCCACGCGCCGCTGCGGTTCGACGGCGTCCCCCACATCCCTTACGCCTCGGTCTCGGAGGAGGCCGCCCGGCATTCCGTCACCGGAACGAGCGCCTCGAAGGCGTGGAACATCCCCGGCCTGAAGGCCGCGCAGCTGATCACCACGAACGACGCAGACGAGGACGTCTACTCGCGCTTCGGGTTCGCGGTGCAGCACGGCGCTTCGAATCTCGGCGTGATCGCCTCGACGGCCGCCTACCGGGAGGGCGGAGCGTGGCTCGACGAGGTCGTCGACTACCTCGACGGCAACCGGCGCCTCATCGCCGACTTCCTCGCCTCCGAGCTGCCCCGGATCGGGCACCGCACCCCGGAGGCGACGTATCTCGCCTGGTTCGACCTGGGTGCTCTCGGCCTCGCCGATCCCGCGCAGCACCTGCAGCGCGAGGCGGGAGTGACGCTCACCTCCGGACGCCTGTGCGGCGCCGGCTACGCCGACCACGTGCGTCTCGTCTTCGCCATGCCGCGTCCCCTCCTCCTCGAGACGCTCGAAGCCGTGCGGGCCGCCGTGTGAACGGCGGAGCGCCTTCGCGGGGACTCGACGAGGTGGGACGGCGGAGCACCGAGGCGGGCGGCATCGCACGACAGTGGCGAGGAGCCGTCCTTCAGCGCCTCCGCTCCCTCTGCACCCCCGATGAGGCCGGGCCGCCGGCGGTGGACCGGGCGGCCTCGCGTGTCGAGGCTGTGCAGCTCGCCCACGAGATCGAGCACGGATCCTTCCGCCCGGTGCCCGGCCGGGCGCAGGATCCGGAGTGAGACGGGGCGGACCCCCCCCTACGTCCCGAAGAGGTTGGCGCGGGTTCCGCCGGGAGCGAGCTCGTCGCGGAGGATCCCGCGGCGGCGCAGCACGGGGACGAGGTCGTCGAGCATCCGGTGCAGGGTGACCGGGTGCAGGTCCCCGGAGAGGAGGAGCCCGTCGCTGCCGCCGTCGTCGCCGAGCTCCTCGACGAAGTCGGCGAACTCGTCCGCGGTGCCGACGAAGCCGGCGCGCTCGGCGACGCGGCCCTTGCGCGCCTTCCTGGTGAGCAGCTCCCGCAGCGGAGCGTCCTCCGTGCCGCCGTACAGGCCGGCGATGGTGCCGTGCGAGACGTGCTCGCCGAACACCGACCGCGGGACGGGGAGGTCCAGGTCCAGCCCGGTGAGGTCGGTCTCCAGGTCGCTCGACCAGCCGAGCGCGATCCGCCGCAGCGCGTCCTCGTCGGGGTGGCGCGACGCCTCGACGACGCGCGCGGCCTCCTCCGGGCTCGACACGATCTCGGGCTTCACGACGAAGAGCACGCGCAGGTCGTCCGCCGTCCGCCCGTGCTGCTCGGCCGCGGCGAGCACGCGCGCCCGGTAGTCGCGCACCGCCCGGGCCTCCAGAGGGGCGAGCGCGAGCTGCACGTCCGACTGCGTGCCGGCGAAGGCCAGGCCGCGGGGGGAGCCGCCTGGGGAGACGACGATCGGGTCGCCGTTCGCGAAGGGGACGGCGTTCAGGGGTCCGTCCACGCGGAAGCGCTCCCCGCGGTGGCGGAACGCGTCGATCCGGGTGCCATCGGCGTAGCGGCCCGACCCGGGGTCGGCGACCAGCGCGCCCTCGCCCCAGCTGCGCCAGAGCCGGCGGACGACCGCCATCCACTCGTCGGCCCGGTCGTAGGCCGCGTCGTGCGACAGCGGCTCCAGGCCCACGTGGCGGGCGCTGCCGACGTCGGTGACGAGGTTGATCCCGAAGCGGTCGGAGCTGAGGTGCTGCAGCGTCGCCGCCTGCCGGGCGGCGAGGTACGGGGGCGTGATGCCGGCGTTGATCGTCGGCGCCAGCCCGATCCGCTCGGTCGCCGCGAACAGGTACGGCGCCAGGAGGAGCGGATCGTGCTTCGGCCCGCCGTACGCTCCCCGCACCCGCAGGTCGAGCGTCTCCGGGGAGCCGAGCGAGACGGCGTCCTCCATCACGATCAGCTCGAAGCCGGCCTGCTCCAGCTCGCGGGCCGACTGCTGGTAGAGGCCGGGCTTCGTCCAGTCGTGGTTCCACTCCCGGTAGGGGTGCCCCCACCCCTGCGGGCCGAAGCCCCGGGAGAAGAACCAGCCGAAGTGCTGACGGCGCGCCACGCTCACACCTCCGCGAGCGCGGGGAGGGCGCGTGCGCGCACCGCGGCGAGCGCGGGGAGGGCGCGTGCGCGCACCGCGGCGAGCCCGCGCTCGAGGTCGCGGAGGAGGTCGTCGACGTCCTCGATCCCGATCGACAGCCGGAGGAGCCCGGGGTGGATCCCGGCGGCGGCGCGCTCGGCGGGGGTGCGTCCGGCGTGGGTGGTCGACGCGGGATGCAGCACCAGCGAGCGCACGTCGCCGAGGTGAGTCATGTGGCTGAACAGCTCGACGGCGTCGATGAAGGCGGCCGCGCCCGCCTCGCCTCCGGCCACGGTGAAGGAGAAGACGGAGCCCTGCCCGCGGGGGAGCAGGCGCTGCGCGAGGGCGAACGACGGGCTCGACTCCAGGCCGGAGTAGTCGACCGACACGACCTCGGGCCGCCCCTCGAGGAAGCGGGCGACGGCGAGGGCGTTCGCCGAGTGCCGCTCGACCCGGAGCGACAGCGTCTCGACGCCCTGCCGCAGCAGGAAGGAGTTCAGCGGTGACGGCGTCGGTCCGAGGCGGGAGACCACGATGTCCCGCGTGTACGAGACGAAGGCGCGCCGGCCGTGCTGCTCGGTCCAGCTGCGGCCGCCGAACGACCGCTCCTCCTGGTTGAGGTGCGGGAAGAGCGCGGGGCGCGCCGCCCAGTCGAACGTGCCGGCGTCGACGATCACGCCGCCGAGGGCGGAGCCGTGCCCGGCGAGGAACTTGCTGGTCGAGTGCACGACCACGTCGGCCCCGTGCTCGATCGGGCGGAGGAGGTACGGGGTCGCGAGCGTGTTGTCGACCACGAACGGGAGCCCGTGCCGGTGCGCGATCGCGGCCAGCGCCGGGAGGTTCAGCAGATCGTTCTTCGGGTTCGGGATCGGCTCGCCGAAGAGGACCCGGGTGTCGGGCCCGATCCGCCGCTCCCACTCGCCGAGGTCCGACGCGTCGTCGACGAAGTCCACGCCGATCCCGAGCCGACCGAAGTTCTGCACCAGCAGCCCGCGGTTGCCCTCGTACAAGCGGCGCGACGAGAGCACCCGGTCGCCGGCCTGCAGGATCCCCAGGAGAGCGGAGGCGGTGGCCGCCTGGCCGCTCGCCACCAGGATCGCCTCGGCGCCGCCCTCGAGATCGGCGAGCCGACGCTCGACCTCCTCGGTGGTCGGGTTCCCGTTGCGGGTGTAGAGGTAGCCCTCGTCCTCGCCGGCGAACCGCTCGCGGGCGTGCTCGAAGCTGTCGAACACGAAGCCGGCGCTGAGGTGCACGGGCGAGACGCGCGCTCCGTGGGCGCCGTCGGGCGCGGCACCGGCGTGCACCTGGCGCGTGGTGAAGCCGGCGGCCGCGGAGGCACGGTCTTCGGGCGCCGGGGTCGAGGTCGCGGCGCTCGCCGCAGTGGTCGCTGTGGTCGCCGCAGCGGTGGTCGCGGTGGTCGCCGGTGCAGTGATCGTCACGGTGTGCTCCTGTCCAGACGCCCTGAAGGCGGATGCCGGGAGCCTGTCAGGCCGAGGGGAGTGCGCGCCGGATCGTGACGGAGTGTGACTGCGAGGGCGCGCCGTCGTGGGTCGTGGACGTCGACCGCTCGGAGTCCGCGTGTCGTGACTCAGCTGTGCGTCGTGTTCGCCCGGATCTCCTCGACGGACAGCTCCGGTGCGCCGCCCGCTGCCGCCGCCGGGTCCATCCAGACGAAGTCCCAGTGGTGGCCGTCGAGGTCGTCGAAGCTCTTGGAGTACATGAATCCGTGGTCCTGCTCGCCGGCCGGGGTCGCCCCCGCGGCGAGGGCCTTCCCGTGGAGCGTGTCGACCTCCTCCCTGCTGTCGGCGCTGAGGGCGAGCTGCACCTCGGTCGAGGTGGTGGCGTCGATGATCGGCTTGCTGGTGAACTCGGCGAAGAACTCCCGCGTGAGCAGCATCGCCGTGATCGTGTCGCTGATCACCACGCTGACGGCGTTCTCGTCGCTGAAGCCCTCGTTGATCGAGTAGCCGAGCGACTCGTAGAAGGCCCTCGCCCGGGCGAGATCGGCGACGGCCAGGTTGACGAAGAGCATGGTGGGCATCGGTGCACCGTTCCTGTCGGGACGCCGGTGGCGCGCCGCCGCCGGTCGTGACTGCATGATGGTGACCGGCCGGCGGCGGTGTCAAGGAAGCGCTGCCGAGTAGGCGGTGGATGCCCGGCGCGGGGCGTCCGGAGGAGGACTCGGCGCACGGATGCCGCGGATCTGCTGGACTGGCCTCGAGCACCGCAGCACGAGCAGGAGGGAGCGGACGTGATCGGGATCCTCGTCGCCACCGTCCTCGCGGCCGCCCTCCTCGCGGCCGGCTGGACCGCGATCGGACCCTCGCATCCGGTCTTCGCCGCGGTCGCGCAGGTGGTCCTCACCAGCTGGGCGGCCCTGACCTTCGGTGCGCGCACGCGTCCGCTCGAGCAGTCCTGGTTCGACGTGGGTCGCCGCGAGCCGGCGCTGCTGCGCGCGCTCGGTGTCGGCGTCTTCGGCCGGCTGCTCGACATCGTCGGGTGGAACCGCCTCGTCACCCGGGAGCGCGGCTTCGACGGCACGCGCGCGGGGCTGGCCGCACTCGATCAGCACACCCGCCGCTCCGAGGCGGTGCACCTCGCGTGCACGGCCGTCGGAGTCGCGCTCGCCCTCGCCGCGACGGTCACGGGTGCGACGGGCGGCGCGGCCTGGCTGCTCGGGTCGACGATCGCCGTCCAGCTCTACCCCGCGCTGCTGCAGCGGCTGGTGCGGGCGCGCATCCAGCGGGCGGGGCGGGCGGCGCGCGGTGCACTTCACGTCGCGGACTCGGGAGACAGCGCCCCCGGCGGCGGACCGACCACGGCTCCCGAAGGGCGGTGATCACGGGGTCCCCGACGCGCCGCGATCGTCACCGGGATCGGCCAGGGGATGGCGGCGCGCGAGGACATCGCGAGCCACGTCGGGCGGATCGCGCCGGTCGTCCTCCGCCGCCGTCAGCAGGAGAGCGAGGGCCGTGTCGGCGGGGACCCGCTGCGCTGCGCTGATGAAGCCGACGGCCTGCAGCACGGCGATCGTCCCCGGCGTGAGCGGGGCGCGGGACGCCGCCCAGCGACGGACCTCGGCGTCGTCCGTGTCCCCGGTCAGAGCGTCGGCCAGGGGGCGTGGAGGGAGGGCATGGGCGGGCCGGTCAGTGCCCGAAGCCGTGCTCGAGCTCGACGTCGAAGGTGACGTCGTCCTCGCTCGGCTGCACGGGGAACACTCCCGTGAGCGTCCTGGTGCGTTCGCGGATGCGGGCGACCTCGGCCGTGTTGTCCGGCTC
Source organism: Rathayibacter sp. AY1C1 (assembly GCF_002932105.1). Taxonomy (NCBI): domain Bacteria; kingdom Bacillati; phylum Actinomycetota; class Actinomycetes; order Micrococcales; family Microbacteriaceae; genus Rathayibacter; species Rathayibacter sp. AY1C1. Next base: position 40,928 of record NZ_PSWH01000013.1, read on the forward strand.
CGGGAGATCGGAGGGAGTGGTCTCGGCGACCAGGGCGGCGCCGGCGTTGAGCAGGAACACCGCCTGCACGGTGCCGCCGTCGCCGCCGATGCCGGTGTACTCCACACGGTCCGCCGTGCTGCTCGCGGCGAGGGCGACGCCGTACTCGACCAGAGCGTCCGCCGCGTCGTCTCCGACCAGCATCGTCTTGTTCGCGAAGAGGAGATGCTTCATGCCTCCAGCGTGCGCAGCGCCGGCGCCGACGGGGGAGAGACTTGACAGCTCCTGAGGCGGTCGACACATGCGACCGCGGCACCCGGTGACGCCCGGTCGCGCCCGATCGTCCTCGGCGTCGCCGAGACGGCACCCGTGGCGTCGGCCGTCCTCTGAGCAGGTCCGCGTCACAGGAACGTGGATCGACGGACCCGTGCTGATGTCGGCCGCCGAGACACCCGGCCGAGAGCAGGGCGACGTGACAGGCGGTGTCAGCGGACCATTCGCCGACGCCCGCGCCGCTTCTCCCCTCTGAGGATCAGGGCCGCGAGGAACGCGGCGAGGAGTGCGCCGATGGTGTTCATGAACCAGTCGTTCGTGTCGCAGGAGCGGCCGATCGCCGGAACGCACGCCTGGACCACCTCGATCAGGGCGGACAGGCCGGAGACGGCGGCGGCGACGAGCAGGGGCCGGCCGACCGCGACCGCGAGCAGCAGGGCCCCGGGGAGCAGGAGCGCGATGTTCGCGAGGGTGTCGATGCCGTCGAACGGCACCGAGAACTGCACGGTGCAGAAGACCCGCGGCGTCCCGTCGGGCGGATACACGGTCAGCGCGATCCCCACGACGAAGGCGAGCGCGGCGAGGACGAGAAGAGACCTTTCCGCGCCGCGCCGGTGCAGCAGCCAGGCGATCGCCGTGACCACCGCGACCGCGATCCAGAAGGCGATCGGGACGAGCGCGGCGTGGTCGACGAGGAACGTGCTGATCACGGTGCTCCGCTTCGAGGTGTCGGGGTGGCGGGAGAGGAAGAGGTCTTCCGTTGACGGACGGCCCGCTCCCTCCAGGTCGGCTTGTACCGTCGACCCGCCCGCCTTCGGCGCGAGTCAGCTCCGGAGGGGAGAGCCTGCTGCGTCGAAGCGGTAGCCGCCGAAGGCGCCGCTGAGCAGCGGGCGCGCCGTCGCGATCGCGGCCTGGACCCGGGGGAGGGCGAGGGAGGCCCGATGCGCCTCGGCGCTCTCCCACAGCTCGACGACGAAGACGGTGTCGGGCTGCTCGTCGTCGACCCCGACCTCGTAGAGCAGGCAGCCGGCGTCGACGAGGTCGTCGTTGTGCTCGGTGAGGACGGCGACGAGCTCGTCGCGTCTGCCGGGGACGGCCCCGAGGGTGCCGACGTTCACGAAGGTCATGCCGCGAGGGTACCGCCGAGGACACCGGCGGCGGGTGGCCGTCTCGCCGGTCGGAGTGCGGTCGGGACGTCACGCTGGACGGAGTCGCCGTGCTCCCGCCTGCGAACCGCAGACCGGTCGCGGTCGGCCCGAGGCCACGCCGGCTCGGGAGGATCGCGTCGCGAGAGAGGATCCCCGGTGGTCTCCGCGATCCCCGTCGGGTCCCACCGGCCAGGCGTGAGCGTGCTCGGACCGACGGAGTGCGCCCGATCAGCCCGCGGGCCTGCTGAACAGATTGACGATGTTCCCGTCCGGGTCGCGGACGAGGGCGGAGCGGTTGCCCCACGGCATGGTGCTCGGCGGGAGCACCACGTCCTCGCTCCGGGGTCCGAGCTCGGCGAAGGCGCGGTCGACGTCGGCCACCTCGAACTCGAGCAGGACGGAGCGGTTCGCCGCAGGGACGACGGCGCCGTCGAGCATCGCGACCGTCGAGGTGTGGGCGATCGCGAGGGTCGCGCCCGCTCCGGTGAACTGCGCGAAGACCGGCGCCGGGCGCTCGGCCGGTCGGCCGACGACCTGCTCGTAGAAGGCGACGAGGCCGTCGAGGTCGTCGGTGACGATGCGGAGGGAGGTGAACGACATGGGGCTCCTTCAGGGGCGGGATGAGGTGATGGCACCAGGCTCGCCGGTCGTCGCGACACCGTCCTGTCGGTGTTTCCGCAGATCGTCCGCGACTCCGCGAGGTCCGCGGCGGCCGTCCCCGGAGCAGGTCAGTCGTCGACGACGGACCGCAGCCGTCCGTACTGGAGCGCGAGGTCCTCGGCTCGCAGGGTGCGCTGCGGAGGCCGCTCGTCGGTCACCTCGACCGACAGCATCCGGTCGCCGCGGAACGCCCTGACCCCCTCCCGCAGCCGGCACCACGCGATCAGGTACCAGTGCTCCTCCTTCCCGATCGAGCCGAGCGGTTCGACGTCGCGGACCGATTCCGCGCCGCTGCTGTCGCGGTAGCGGAGCCGGACGACACGATCCGCTCGGAGGGCCGTCGCGAACTCCGCCGGGACGACCGCCTCCTCCTCGCTCTCGAGGAAGTGCACCCGGGAGGCGACCGCGCCGGCGCGGGCGGCCACGTCGTCCGGCAGGACCGCGAGCGTCTTCCGGGCAGCGGTCCTGGCTGCCTGCCGGAACGGACTGCGCTGCAGCGCGCTGAGGCCGATCAGCACGGCGACGGCCTCCTCCACCGTGAATCCGGCCGGCCCGAGGGTCGCGGACGCGTCGATGACGTAGCCGCCCGTGCGGCCGGGCTCCGCCCAGATCGGCAGACCCGCCTGCTGCAGCGCGGACAGGTCCCGCTCGATGGTCCGCACCGACACCTCGAACCGCTCGGCGAGACGGCGCGCGCTCCGCGGCCGGGGCGAGACCGCCCGCAGCTCCTCGACGAGCCCATACAGACGATCGGTGCGGTTCACCCGACCATCATCCGTCCGGGCCTTCGGGGTGGCGTCCGTCGCCGGACTCACTGCGGAGAGATCTCCGCGGCAGCGGCCGCCGCGGGGCGCCTGCGGGAGGAGCCGTCCTGACGGTGGGCCGCCCCTGGGAGTCGCCCGTCTACTCCGCGAGCGCGCGCAGGTGCACCGCCGCCCAGGAGCGGAACGGCGTCCACGTCTCGGAGATCTCGTCGATCGACCGGTCGTCGCCGTAGCGCTTCGCGACTTCGTCGCTCAGTCTGCCCTCGTTGCGCGGCAGGACGTCGGGGAAGTTCGCGCCGCGGATCACGACGAGCTCGGCCGAGAACGGCCCCATCCCCAGGATGCTCTGCACCTGGACGAAGGCCTCGGCCGGCTGGAGCGAGCGCAGGTGGGAGCCGGAGAGCTGTCCGTCGAGGGCGGCCTCGGCGATCGCCTGCAGGTACTCCGCCTTGCGGTCGGGCAGGTCGAGGGACGCCGCACGCAGGACGGCCGGGGACGGGAAGGCTCCGTCATCACCGAGCTGCTGCGCGAGACGCGTCCTGACCGCCGCCGCCTGCCGGATCTGCAGCCGACGCGACAGGACCGTCCAGACCGCCGCCTCGTAGGGCGAGAAGAAGCCGCACGGCCGGAACCCGGGGAGCCGAGCCTGCGCGTCCGCGATGACCTCGTCGCGCGCCGCGACGTCGGGCCAGCTGCGCCCGTCGATGTCGATGGACAGCAGCCGACGAACCTGCTCGGTCGCGGCGTCCAGGTCGCCCGGGCCCTCGGCCACGATGCGGGCGGACGGCCCGTCCTGGGTGACCGCGACGTCCACTCGCTGCCAGTCGGCATCGCAGAGGAGGGCGGAGCGGATGCCCGCGGCCTGCGGCTGCGACGCGAGCCGGTTCGGGGTGAAGCCCTTCCAGAACCGCTGGGTGGTGGCCAACGACCAGGGCCCGAGGATCTCGTGAACGGTCTCGAGTCGAGTCACGGTCGGGCCTCGGGGCGCTGAGCGGCGGCAGGACCGTCGGTCCCGGAGGGGGTGGACGAGCCGTCGGGCGGTTCATCGGCGTGTGCCGCATCGGTCGACCGTTCTCCGAAGAGGAAGGCCTCGCCGTCGGAGTAATGGCTGTTCACGCTCAAGTGCTCGGCGAAGCGCTCGTCCCCGAACGCCGCTGTCAGGTCGTCGGCCGAGCGCCACTGCACGTACTCGATGATCCGATCGCTCCGGAGGTCGCGGAAGAAGCTCGTCGAGACGAAGCCCTCGAGCGTTCTGATGTGACCGCGCGTCTCGCTCTCGTTGTACTCGGCCATCCATGCCTGCTTGCCCGCGACGGGCGCCAGTCGGATGATCTCGTGGGCCGCCGTCGGGGCAGCGCGCACCGGATCGACGGGAGTCGCGTCGTCCGGGCTCGCCGTCGCCGAGGTGGTGAACCGGTAGATCCCCTCGTCCACGCGCCACGACGATTCAGTGCGGCTCAGTTCCGCCGCGAAATCCTCGGCGTCGTGGCGGCTGCGCCAGAAGAGCAGCCCTAAGAGGAGATCGGTGCCGGGGGAGGAGGGCGGGCCGAGCACGCGGCCCTGCGCCAGCCGGATCGCTCCGCCGTACCCCGTCCTCGGACGTGCGAGCGCTGCCGGCGAGGTGGCCGGATCGGACCGTTCCGACCCCGCGCCGCTCGGGTGCGCTTCTGCGCTGACCACGACGACGAAGGGGGACGCGTCACCGTCGACGGTGGTGCTTCGTGGGGACACTGACATGGGAGGACCTCCGGGCTTCGAGGACGCCGGAGGTTTTCAGCCCCGGATCGACACCGCCGGTGAGACGGGTCGACCACTCCGATGAGAATCGGTCAGGCGATGACGGTACACCACTTCCCTCCCGCCGTCCCGATCCCGGACGCCCGATTCGCATCCCTCGGGTGAAGCGGTCGGTCCCGCTCGGCGGTGACGGGGACAGCCGCCCGACCGGCGACCGCGGCTCAGTACTGCGCCGGCTCGTGCACCTCGACGGAGCCGTAGAGGGGGGCGCGGCGGGCGTACCGCACGGCGTCGTCCCGGGTCGGGCAGTCGAGCAGGTAGTAGCCGACGAGGGCTGACCGCTCCTCCGCTCGGGACGGGGCCGGAGTGCCGCCTTCTCTTCGCGCCGCGGTCAGATCCGTCTCGACGGAGACGTCCCCGGAGGCGTCGGCGAAGCGTCCGGAGTCGACGAGGACGCCGTCCGCCTTCAGCGACGCGTCGTAGTCCGCCCAGGCCGCGTAGTCCTCGGGCGCATCGCCCCCGGCGTAGCTGCCGTCCGACCGCATCACGAGCATGATCTTCATCGCGCCTCCTGATTCATCCGACCACCGTTCCCCCGGCGGCCGCCTCCGCGGTCGGATCGCCCCCGGGAACCGGCACGCCGAGCCTCCGACCATTCTGGGTCGAGGTGACCGTGCAGGGAAGGGATCGCTACGGAGCGGGATCGTCCGCGTCGAGGGCCTGCTGGAGGAGCCGGAGCGCCTTCGGCCCGACTCCGTGGAGGGTTGCGAGACGGTCGAGGCCCACCCGCCTCACGTCGTCGACATCGTGCACGCCCGCGTCCTCGAGCGCACGGGTGGCCGGGGCGCCGACGGCGGGAAGCGGTCGCGAATCCATACGTCCGACACTACGAACCGGACGACCGTGCCGACAGCCGATCATTCGGCGACTTCTGGCGGCGGGTGATTCCGGCGGCTGCCGTCACGACAGCAGCGGCGGCGAAGGCGACCATCGTGCCCTCGTGGTCGTGGTCCCGGGTGGATGGAGGGCCCCCGGGCGAGGTCGTCCGCTCAGGCCGCGGGAGTCGGACGCGGAGGCGCCGTACTGCCGCGTTCGACGATCTCAGGGCCGAGGAGGCGCACGACGTACGCCTCCTCGGTGTCGGTCGCGCCTTCGATCCGGCGGACGAGCTGACGCACCGCCATGCTCCCGAGCCGGTCGGGTGCGCTCTCCACGAAGGAGTAGGGGAGCGAGAAGGTGCGCGCGAACTCCTCCGAGAACCGGCCGAGCACCGAGACGTCCTCCGGGCTCCTCGTGCTCCGCGCTCCCAGAACGCTCGGAAGTGCCGCTGCGGCCGCCTCGTTGTTGACGAGCAGGCCCGTCGCCCGAGGGTGCGCGTCGAGCAGGTCTCCGAGCGCCCGGCCGACGTCCGGCTGGGTGGAGGGCGCGAACGACGTGTGCAGTCGGATGCCGTGGGCGTCGGCGGCCTCGAGAGCGGCGTCCTGCAGGCGCCAGACGTAGGCGCCGCCGCGATCGACGACGTGCTGGGGCGGGGACACGAGCACGAGCTCCCGATGCCCGAGGGAGTGGAAGTGCTCGATCATCGCGCGACCGGTCTCCTCGAAGTCGAGGTCGAAGACGTCGACGCCGGAGCAGTCCCTCGGCAGGCCGACGAGGGCGCCCGGCTGCCGGGCGTTGCGCAGGATGTCCAGCCGCGGATCGTCCACGGCGACGTTGAGCAGGACGATCCCGTCGACCATGCGGGAGTCGCTGATGCGTCGCAGGGCGCTTGTGCCGTCGGCGTCGGTGACCAGCAGGATGTCGTATCCGAGCTCGCGGGCCATGTTCGAGACGCCGAGGGTGTACTGCAGCATCGCGGGGGCGAACTCGTCCTCGAGGAACTGCGCCAGCAGGCCGATGACCCGGGTCTGCGAGGTCGCCAGCGATCGCGCGCCCGCGTTGGGCGTGAACTCCAGGCGACGAGCCGCAGCGAGCACTCGTCGGCGCACTTCGGCCGAGATCGGGCGGTTGCCCGAGAACGCGTAGGACGCGGTGCTGCGGGAGACGCCCGCTTCGCGGGCGACGTCTGCGATGGTGGCCACTGTCGTTCTCCTCGGAGGCTGTCGGACGGCGAGGACCGGTCGGACTGCTGCCGGCTCTCCGCTCAGGTGCAGGAGAGCACGCGGCGGTCGCACCTCATGCTCCTGCATCCAGGGGCCGCTGCCGGTCCGGGTGGGGGGCGCCCCAGCTGCGCCCAGCCTGCCGTGGCATGCCCCGCACACGCTCGAGGCGCCCCGTACGGATACGGGGCGCCTCGAGGTCCGGGTCAGTTCAGGGTGAACTGGACGGTGGTGGTGTTCCCGGCGACGTCGTGGACGACCATGGTGTTGGCACCCTTGACCGCGCCGAAGACGCCCGGCTTGATGAAGTTCACGTCGGACCACGCGTTGTCGGTGAGATCCTTCACGCGACCGTTGATGACCGCCCTGTCGATCCTGCCCGCGTCGTACAGCTTGAAGCTCACCTGGTCGTAGACGCCCTTCTCACCGGTGGTGAAGGAGGGCTCGGTCTTGACCGTGGCCGTCGGCGCCGTGCTGTCCAGCGTCACCGCGAAGGTCTTCGTGGGCGCGATGTTGCCCGCGAGATCCTCCGCGTTGTACTTGACGGTGTAGTTCCCGTCGGGCAGCTGCACCGTGGCCGAGTGCGATCCGGTCCTCGCTCCACCGGCGACCGGGGACTGCGTGCTCGTGACGAGCTTGCCGTCCTTGTAGATGTTGGCCACGATGCGCTTCAGTCCGCGGTCGTCCGTCGCGTCGACCTGGACGGCCAGTGCGGAGAAGGGGCCCGCCGTGGTGGGCGACACCAGCGTGACCGCCGGCTTGGTCGTGTCGGCGACGGCGACCGGCGTGAGCGTCCAGAACCGGTCGGCGGTCTGGGCGTCGGTCGCGGTGCTGGTGGTGGCCCCGTCGGTTCCGAGCACGATGGTCCCGTTCCGGTTGTTCCCCGAGGAGTCCTGGAGCGCGGCTCCGGACGCCTCGTCGAACGCGTACTGCGCGACGGTGCCCGCCGCCGCCCGGCCGCCGGCCAGAGCGGCCACGTCGGCCGCGGACAGCGCCCGGTCGTAGACGGCGAAGTCGTCGATCGCGCCGTCGTAGGCCGGGTCCCCGTACTGCGACTTGCCCAGGTAGTTCCGGTTGGTGTTCCCGAGAGCCGACGGCTTCACCGTCATGTTCGGGTTCGTGGCGACGACCGTGCCGTTGAGGTACATCGTGCCCTGCGTGCCCGAGACGGTGACGACCACGTTCGACCACTGGTTGAGCGGGAAGTTCTGACCGCCGTAGGTCAGTCGCTGCTCGCCTCCGGCGCCGGTGTTCGTGATGGCGAACCGCGGTCCGGCACCCCCGGCGTTGAGAGTGAGGAACATGTTGACGTTCTAGCCCGTGCCGAAGTCGAAGACGCGGGAGTAGTTCGTCAGCGACGCCGGCTTGATCCAGGTCGAGACCGACCAGTCGCCGGTGAGTCCGCTGACGATTCCGCTGGGTAGCGACCCGTACGACGCCGTCTTGCAGAAGTCCAGTGCCGTGCCGAACCTGCCCGGCTGGCGGGCTCCGCTGACCTGGCAGTTGGACGTCGGTGCGCCGTCGGACCACTGGATGACCGCAGCGCCCGCGTCCTTGCTCAGGTTGAGGACCCCGAGCGTCTTGCCCGTCGCGTAGTTCGCGAGGCGGACCTTCCCCTTCCCGTCGGGGATGAGCTGCCAGAGCTGCTCGTCTCCGCCGTTCGCGTCGGCGATCACCGCGGCTGCTCCGTTGGACGTCGCGGCGCCGGCGATGGTCAGGGCGCGTCCGCTGGGCGTGTGGATGACGCGGTAGAGGCCCTGGCCCGCTGCCGTGATCCTCCACGCCTGTCCGGTCGAGGTCGCGGAGTCGGCCTGGACGACCGGCGTCCCGTTCGCGGTCGCGCCGCCCTGCGTGGCGAGCTGCAGACCGGAGTTCGCGTTGCCCACGGTGTAGTCGCCCGCCAGGCTGGTCGGGCTCTTCTCCGGGGTGACGATCACCTGGTAGCCGTAGGTCGGGTTCATCACGATGGGCACCGTGATCGATCCGTCGCTGGCGACCTCGTAGGTCGTGTTCGAGATGGTGACCGGGCCGTCGGTCTTCACCGTGCGGCCGTAGGAGGCGGTGAAGTCCACCTGGACGTCGACCTTCGAGCCGAGCGACAGCTCGTCGAGCCCGTTGACCTTGATGGACGTGGCTCCGGTGTTGCCGCCGGCGATGACGCGCACTTCGTCGCCCTCGTCGCTGACGGAGGCGGCGCCGTCGAGCGGGCTCTCGTTCGACGGCGGCGTGGTGGTCACCATCTGGCCGCTCATCTGGGCGTACCAGGTGTAGAGCCAGTACGCGCCGTTGGGGTCGCCGTTCCGTCCGGTGAGGAGGTCGCCCAGGGCGCCCGACTGGTTCCAGAACGGGAGCTCGGCGCGGGTGATCCCGTAGCGCTCGAGCTTCGCGATGTACCCGACCAGCGGGCCGGACAGGCCGACCTCGGCGGGTGCCGCGTACTCGGTGATGTCGATGGGCGGCTCGGGGAGGTCGAGGTCGTCGAGGATGGCCCGGACCTTCTCGACGTCGCCCTTGATCTTCGAGGAGCGGATCAGCTCGTGCCACTCGAGGACGTCCGGGAGGGTGTCGGTCGCCTTCGCGTGCTCGTAGAACGCGCGCATGTTCGTGATGTTGTCGGAGTAGGCGGGGCCCTGGATCGGCATCTCGGGGTCGAGGGTGCGGATCAGACGGTAGGTCTCGGTCCAGAGATCGAAGAAGGAGCCGTTCGACGCCTGCCAGGTGATATCGGGCTCGTTCCAGATGGCATAGGCGACGATGTTCGTCTTGCCGGACGCCTGGGTGTCCTCGACCATCTTCTCGACGGCCGGGAGCCAGGAGGCCTTGTCGTATCGATAGGGCCAGCCGGGCAGGTAGTCCACCAGGCGGACGACGACGCCCGCACCGGCCGACTTCGCGGTGTCTGCGACCGACAGGGCGTCACCGGTCGGCTGCTGTGTGCCCCCCTCGGGCTTCTGCACGAAGGTGTGCGGCTTGATGGGGAGGATCTTGTCGAGGGACGGAATACCGGCGCTCGCCAGTCCGTACAAGGACCCGCTGGCCATGTGAGTGACGGGACGGAAGGGCTGGTCGGCCTCCACGACGAGCGTGGCTGCGGCTCCGGGTGCCGCTTCCGCGGGAGCGCCCACGGCGAGGACGCTCCCCGCTGCGACGACCGCCGCTGAGACGACTGCTGCGAGGACACGACGCCCGCGGATCCGACGGCGCTGTCGCCGGTCGGCATCCGTGGGAGGCGTCTCGCTTAGAGCGATGGATCTGTTCATCTGCTGTATCTCCATTGATCGAGCGATTGGTCGAACCTGTCCGCACAGTGCTGCATAGATCATCGAACCGGTTCGATGTGGATTAAAGCATTAACTGGCCGAGGCCTCAATACCTCTGAGCTCTTCGAGCCTTTCGCGCCTGATTCGACATGATGCGTTCGTATCTTTCCGACACCTCTGCACCAGAAGTTGCGAAAGCTTATGAGGACCGTCGAGTGGCGCGGGAAAGAGCTGTCGACGGCGTTTTGTCCTGGGCGCGCGTCCCACGGGGGAGGACCGTGCGGGAGCGGATCCCCGGCTGTGCCGCATCGTCGAAGGTCTCGACCCGGTCCGTTCACCGGGGCGGGGTCGAGGGAGAAGCCCCTCCGCCGCGACGAGCGGCAGAGCAGCGACCCTCAAGCGGTTCGGACCTCTACCGTTGCACCCGTGCCCCTCCTTCTCGCCGACCTGCTGTCGTGAGAGCGCTCGTCGCCTGGCTCGAGCGCCGCCAGATCCCGCTCTACCTCGCCGCGATCGCCGCCGGCGCCGCTCTCGGACTGCTGCTGCCCGCCGCGCACCACCTCGAGGTCGCGATCGAACCGGTGCTCGCGCTGCTGCTGTTCGCCACGTTCCTCGGGGTCCCGTTCGCCGCGATCGGACGGTCTCTGCGCGACGGCCGCTTCCTCGCCGCGGTCGGGGTGCTGAACTTCGTCGTCGTGCCGCTCGTCGCCTACGGGCTGTCCCGATTCGTCGCCGACACTCCGGTGCTGCTGTTCGGGGTCCTCCTGGTGCTCCTGACGCCGTGCATCGACTACGTGATCGTGTTCGCCGGGCTCGCCGGAGGGGCGTCCGACCGGCTGCTCGCCGCCGCACCGCTGCTGATGCTCGCGCAGATCCTCCTCCTCCCCGTGTATCTGCTGCTCTTCATCGGTCCTGCGGGGGTGGCGGTGGTCGACGCCGGTCCGTTCGCGCGGGCGTTCCTGCTGCTGATCGTGGTGCCGTTGTCTGCGGCCGGGCTGGTGCAGGCCCTCGCGCGCCGACACGTGTCCGGCCGGATCGTCGAGACCACGATGCTCGGGCTCATGGTGCCGCTCATGACGGCCACGCTCTTCACCGTCGTCGCCTCCCAGGCCGGCGCCGTGGGCGCCTCGGCCGGCCGGCTTCTCGTCCTCGTCCCGCTCTACGCGGGATTCCTCGTGGTCATGACCGCTCTGGGGCTCGGTGCTGGACGCGTCTTCCGACTCGACGTGCCCGCGACGCGCGCCCTCGTGTTCAGCGGCGCGACCCGCAACTCGCTCGTCGTGCTGCCCCTCGCACTCGCGCTCCCGGCACCGCTGTCGCTCGCGCCCGTCGTCGTCGTCACGCAGACTCTCGTGGAACTCGTCGGCATGGTCGTCCTCGTCCGACTGCTCCCTCGGCTCGCCCGAGACCGAGCAGCGCGGGCCGGCCCGGTCTGACGCGGACTCACCAGCGCCCGAGACGACTCGGGCCTGCAGAAGGGTTGCCCCGGGGAGTCGCCCGGGAGGTGCTCGCCGGTCAGTCCTTCTCCGGTCTGCCCGCAGTCCCCGCGTCAGCGGGCTCATCGGCCGGGGCGACAGGAGCTGCGGACTCGACCGCGGTGGGCTGGACCTCGGCTGATCTCGCATTCCTGGCGGCGAGGCGCTTCTTCTGGGACTTGCCGGTGCTGAACGGGCTCACCCACAGCCAGGAGAAGCGCCGCAGCGACTGGAAGATGAACAGCGACGCCCAGAGGGAGAACACCGTCAGGGCGACCGGGAAGACCGTCGCCGGAAAGGTGGGGACATGCGTCTCGCCGAGCAGGGGGACGAATGCGACGACGACCGCGATCACGAAGAGGTGCAGGAGGTAGATCTGGAAGCTCTGCTGCCCCATGGTGACGAAGATCTTCAGTGCGCGGACCTTGACGAGGTACTGGGAGCCGGCGATGCCCGCGATGATCGCGACCGAACTGGCGATCAGGATGACGCCCGGAACGCGGTTGGCGTCGAAGGCGACGATCACCGCGATGATGCCGAGGTAGGCCACCGCGAGCGCGAGCGCCTGCCAGAGCTTCACACGAGCGGCGAAGCGGTAGAACGTGCGGGGGATGAACATCGCCACGAGGAAGAAGATGAAGTTCTGGAGCACCCGGTCCCAGCCGATGTTGTCGGTGTCCAGCAGGCCGGTGGTCGTCGCCGCGACGGCCAGCAGCCCGGCCACCGAGAGCTGGATCCACCGGGGCACCTTGCGGATCAGCCAGGCGAGGATGCTGAAGATCGCGAGAGCCCAGATGAACCAGTAGCTGCTCGACGGCAGGATGGGGAGCACCAGCACGTTGAGCGGGTCCGTCGGCGAGGTCGCCTCCGACCGTGAGAACGGGACGATGAGGTAGAAGACGACCCGGATGAACGACCACAGCAGGTAGAGGTACACCAGCGCGAGGACTCTGCGGCGCCACAGTTCGGCGAACGTCCACGTCAGCATCCGGGCGGCCGTGAGGCCCGCGATGAAGAAGAACACGGGCATGGGGAAGTAGAGGAGCACGGTCCGGAGCTTCGGGACGTACCCCGCGAGGTCGAAGAATCCGAGGAACAACGACGAGTGGTAGAGCACGACGAGGCTGATCGCGACGCCCTTGGCGAAGTCGATCCACTCCCGCGACTCGGGGCGCTTCACCACGGCGCCGGTCGCACTCGACCCGGTCATCCGCCGCTCCTCGCGTGGGCGCACACGGCGCGATCACTGTTCACCGATTGCTGCGGATCCATTGAGCCCCCAAGATGTCGAATTCGAACCGGATGCGAATGAGCCCCCGGTTCATTCCCCGTACGGGTCCTGAGAGTACGGGAAAGTTTCCGATCACGGACGAGCCGATGGAGTATCGAGGCGGCAAGGGAAGTCCGGACGCCTCGCCGCCGCCTGTCCGCGGAGATCGCCCGTCCGATCCCGGAGTCACTCGGTGGATCGGGACGGGCGGCGGAGGATCGCAGACGAATGGACCGTCGAGAGACCCGCAGACGGCGCTTTCGTCCAGCCCCGGGGGTCGCGGACCCGAAGAACGAGACGAAACCGGCGTGCGGCTAGGACACCTCGACCTCTCCGGCATACTCCATGACGTGAACGACGCCACCACCGCCCCCAGTCTCGACGGCCGCGAGTTCGTGATGACCTCCTCGACCAACAGCGCGGTCGACCCGGAGTCGCCGTCGCGGTTCCACTACTCCGAGCGCGACGGAGTGGTCTGGGGCGACTACGTCGGCGACACCGTGACCTTCGGCCGGTTCGTGGGCACGCGCACCGGCGACGCCCTGCAGGTCTCGTTCGTGCACCAGCTGATCGACGGCGGGACCGTGGTCAGCGGCACCGGCGGCAGCCGCGTCGAGCTCGACGGGGAGGGCCTGCTGCGGCTCGTCGAGGAGTTCGAGATCGACGGCGACGACCACGTCAGCATCTGCGTCGAGGTCTGACGCTCAACGCGCCGCGTCGCGGCCGTTCCCCGCGGTGGTGAACCGCGTCATGCCGAGCCGGTTCGTCGATCCGGAGCGGTCGGGGATGTCGGAGGGCAGCAGGTAGGCCTTGCGCACCACCTCGTCGAGCACGACGACCGAGACCACCGACTTCACCTCGGGTCGGGCCGCGACCACGCCGGTGACGAAGTCGTGCACGCCGCCGATGTCGAGCGAGCGGACCAGGAGCATCGCGTCGTGCTCGCCGGTCGTGATGCAGCAGTACTCGACGTCGGGCATCTGGAGGATGCCCTCGCGGAACCGGTGCCACGACTGCGGATGCACCGTCACGAACACCAGGGCGCAGACGTCGAGCCCCACCTTGCCGGGATCGACCAGGGCCGAGAACCCGGTGATGACGCCGGATGCGGTGAGCTGCTCGACCCGGTTGTAGACGCTCGCCCGCGAGACGTTCACCCGCTCGGCCAGGGCGGACATCGAGATGCGCCCGTTCTCGCGCAGGACGGCGAGGATGCGCAGATTGAGGTCGTCGAGCCCGCCCGCGCTTTGTCCAGCGACCGCACCGGCGGCCGGATCGGTGATCGACATAATCCACTCCTTCGTCGCTGCAGGCGGCAGTTCGTCCACGATAGCGGCCCTCTGGAAACGGAGTGCGTCGCGATGTGCCATCGTTTCGCAACACGTCCAGCCGAACCCTCGCCAGGAGGCCTCCATGGTTGTCCGCTCCACCCGCACCCCGCGCTCCGCCCCGACGCGAGTGGTGATCGCCGCTGCGGCGGTCTCCCTCGCCCTTCTGGTGGCGGGCTGCTCCTCGGGCCGCGTCGACACCGCCGACGGCAGCAGCGCGACGCTCACCATCAACAAGGCGTTCGACCTCAAGACCGCCGACCCGGGCCGCATGTACGAGCCGACCGGCCAGATGGTCGACAAGGCGCTCTACGAGACCCTTCTCACCTTCGAGGGCGGCGACGTCTCGCAGGTCGTCGACGGCCTCGCGAGCCTCGAGCAGTCCGACGACGCGAAGACCTTCACCCTCACCCTGAACGGCGAGCACACCTTCTCGGACGGCACCGCGATGACCGCCGACGACGTGGTGTTCTCGCTGCAGCGCGTGATCGGCCTGAAGGGCAACCCCTCGTTCCTCCTCGACGGCGTCACCGTCACGAAGAAGGACGACACGACGGTGGTGCTGACCACCGAGAACCCCACGCCCGCCCTGCCGGCGATCCTGGCGAACCCGGCGCTCGGCATCCTGAACTCGAAGGTCGTGAAGGAGAACGGCGGCACCACCGACGAGACCGACACCGCCGAGACGTTCCTCAACACCACCTCCGCCGGCTCCGGCCCGTACGTGCTCGACACGCTCGACCTCGCCTCGCAGGTCGTGCTGACCGCGAACGAGAACTACGACGGCGACGCCCCGGGCTACGGCCGCGTGGTCATCCAGAACGTCGAGGGTGCGACCCAGAAGATCAACGTCGAGGGCGGCAGCGCCGATGTGGCGCTGGACCTCTCGGGCACTCAGGCGGAGGCGCTCGGCGACTCGGTCGCGGTGACCAGCGACCCGTCGGCGAACGTGATCTTCCTGCTGCTCAACCAGAACCCGAGCGTCTCGGCGATCACGTCGAACCCCGACTTCGTGAAGGCCGTGAAGGAGGCCGTCGACTACGACGACCTCGTCTCGATCGCCGGCAACGGCACCGCCCAGGCGTCCGGCGTCATCCCGAGCATGCTGCTCGGCGCCCTGCCCGAGAGCGGCGCGCTCACCCAGGACCTCGACGCCGCGAAGGCGGACCTCGCGAAGAGCGGCTACGCCGGCGAGTCCGTGACGCTCAACTTCCCGAGCGACATCAGCCTGAACGGCATCGACTTCCCGACCATCGCGCAGCGCATCCAGTCGCAGCTGAAGGACGCCGGCATCACCGTCGAGCTCGCACCGGCCCCCGTCGCCACCGAGCTCGACGCCTACCGCAACGGCACCGAGACCATGGGCCTCTGGTACTGGGGCCCGGACTACCCGGACCCGAGCGACTACCTCGTCTTCACCCCGGGCGACGTCGTGGGCCTCCGCTCCGGCTGGACCGACGGTGCGGCCCCCGCGATCTCGGCGCTGGCCGACGCCGCGTCCACCGGCGGCAGCGACGACGAGCGCCAGTCGCGCTTCGAGGAGCTGCAGACCGCGCTGAACGCCGACGGCCCCTTCATCCCGCTGCTCCAGCCCGGCAACAACATCGCCGCGGCGAAGGACGTCTCGGGTGTCGTCTACAACGCGGTGTGGACCATCGACATCGCGGCCCTCGCCGCGCAGTAGCCCGTGTCCACCACCACGACGGCCGTCCGGACCCCGCGTCAGCGCGGGGGCCGGGCGGCCCACCCGTTCCTCCGCTACGCGCTCCGCCGCGTGCTCACCTCGCTGCTGCTGGTGGTGGGCGTGACCCTCGTCACCTTCATCCTGACCAACCTCGTGCCGGGCGACCCCGTGGCGGCCGCCCTCGGCCAGCGCGCTGCGGAGGATCCGGAGATCGTCGCGCAGTTCCGCGCCCAGTACGGTCTCGACCAGCCCCTCGTCGTGCAGTACTTCACCTACCTCGGCAACCTGCTGCACGGCGACCTCGGCGTCTCCACCACCACGCACAACCCGGTGGTCGCCGACCTGGCGAAGGCGCTGCCGGCCACCCTCGAGATCGCCTTCGGCGCCATCGTGCTCAGCGTGATCGTCGGCGTGCTGTTCGGCACCGTCGCCGCCTACCGGCGCGGCAGGGCCTCCGACCACGTTCTGCGCGTCGTGTCGCTGGCCGGCCTCAGCGTGCCGACCTTCTGGCTCGCGCTGGTCCTCTACTACGTCCTCTACTTCCAGCTCCGGATCGCGCCGGGATCCGGCCGGCTGAGCAGCGACTTCACCACGCCGCCGACGGTGACGGGCCTCTACACGGTCGACGCCCTGCTCGCCGGCCAGCTCGACACCTTCCTCGACGCGGCGTCGCACCTCTTCCTCCCCGTCCTCGTCCTGACGCTCTACACGGTGGGCCTGCTGACCCGGTTCGTGCGCACCGCGGTGCTCGAGATCCTCGACCAGGACTACGTGCGGGCCGCCCGCGCGAAGGGGCTGCCGAACCGCGCGGTCACCTTCTCCTACGTGCTGCGCGGGGCGAGCATCCCGATCCTCACCGTCGTGGGCCTCGCCTTCGGCAGCCTGCTCAGCGGCACCGTGCTCGTCGAGGCGGTCTTCGGCTGGCCCGGGATCGGCTCCTACGCCTACCAGGCCGCGTCGCACCTCGACCTGCGCGGCATCATGGGCGTCGGCCTGCTCATCGGCGTGATGTACCTGCTCGTGAACCTGATCGTCGACCTGCTGTACGGCGTGCTCGACCCGAGAGTGAGGCTGGCCTCGTGACGGATCCGCGAACCACCCGGTCCGACCCGCGCGACGGCGCTCCGGCCGGTCCGCGCGACGGCGTCGGTGCCGGAGTGCTCGACCCGGTCGCCGCCCCCGGCCTCCGCCTGCGCCGCCCCCGCCTGGGCCGCTGGTCGGCGCCGCTCGGACTCCTCGGCGCCGCCGTCGGCGTACTCTGGATCCTCATCGCCGTGCTCGCCCCCGTCATCGCCCCGCACGATCCGCTCGCGCAGGACCTGCCCCTCCTCCAGGCACCCGGCGAGGGCACGCTGATGGGGACCGACGCGCTCGGCCGGGACGTGTTCTCGCGCGTGATCTGGGGTGCCCGGGTCACGATCCCGCTCGCCCTGCTGCTCGTCGTGATGTCGGTGCTGATCGGCGCGATCGTCGGATCCGTCGCCGGATTCCTCGGCCGTGCGGTCGACGAGGTCGCGATGCGCATCACCGACCTCGTGATGGCGTTCCCCACGGTCATCCTGGCGATGGTGATCGCGGCCGCGCTCGGAGCGTCGCTCCTGAACGCGGTGCTCGCGGCGCTGATCGTGTCGTGGCCGTCCTACGCCCGGCTGACCCGCGGTCTCGTGCTCGGCCTCCGCTCGTCGAACTACGTCGTGTCCGGACAGCTGCTCGGCTTCTCGCCGCTGCGCTCCATCGTCCGCGACATCGCGCCCAACATCGTCGGCCCGGTGCTCGTCCTGGCGAGCCTCGACATCGGCACGGCCATCCTCCTGCTGTCGGGCCTGTCGTTCCTCGGGCTCGGCGCGAAGCCGCCGACCGCCGAGTGGGGCTCGATGGTGTCGGACGCCATCCAGAACTTCGACGCGTGGTGGATCGGCGTCTTCCCGGGCCTGGCCATCCTCACCGTCGTCATCGCGTTCAACTTCGTCGGCGACGCCCTGCGCGACGCCCTGGACCCGCGGTCGCAGACGATCCGCGGAGGAGGCGCCACGCTGTGAGCGACGCACTGACCATCAGCGGGCTGCGCATCCGCACCCGCAGCCACGCCATCGTGGACGGCATCGATCTGGCGTTGCGCCGCGGCGGCATCCACGGTCTCGCCGGCGAGTCGGGCTCGGGCAAGACCATGACCGCCCTGGCGGTGCTCGGACTGCTGCCCGGAGCGATGACGGCCAGCGGGAGCATCCGCCTCGCCGACGACACCGGCGACGGCACGACGGAGCTCGTCGGCGCGTCCCGGCAGGTGCTCGGCACGGTGCGCGGACGCCGGGTCGCCATGGTCTTCCAGGACCCGTCGACGAGCCTGCACCCGCAGCTCACCGTGGGCCGCCAGCTCACCGACCACCTGCGCCACCACCTCGGTCTCGGCAAGGAGGCCGCGCGGTCCAGGGCCGAGGCCCTGCTTGAGCGGGTGCGGGTCCCGGACGCCCGGGCCTCCCTCGGGCGCTACCCCCACCAGTTCTCCGGGGGTCAGCGGCAGCGCATCGCGATCGCGGTGGCGCTCGCGTGCGAGCCCTCGGTGCTGCTGGCCGACGAGCCGACGACCGCGCTCGACGTGACCGTGCAGGCCGGAGTGCTGCAGCTGCTGCGGGAGCTGGTCGACGACGGCGGGCTGAGCATCCTGCTCGTCACCCATGACCTCGGCGTGATGAGCGCCGTGGCCGACGAGGTGACGGTGATGCGCCAGGGGCTCGTCGTGGAGTCGGCTCCGCGCGAGCGGCTGTTCACCGCACCCGAGGACGAGTACACGCGGGCGCTGCTCGCGGCTCTGCCCGGCTCGAGCTTCGAGGAGAGCCCGGAGGAGCTGGTCGCCGAGCTCGTTGAGGGGCACGAGAGGGCCGCCGCCGCGGACGATCCGGGCGCGGCCACGGCAGGCGACGTCGAGAGGGGTGCGCGATGAGCGCGGGAGTGGTTCTCGAGGCCGATGGCATCGTCGTCGAGTACGGGCGGCGACCGCCGCTGCGTGCCGTCGACGGGGTCGGCTTCCGGGTGGCGGCCGGCGAGGTCGTGGCGCTGGTCGGCGAGAGCGGCTGCGGCAAATCGAGCCTCGCGCGCGCCGTCGTCGGCATCGAGAAGCGCCGCGGTGGCGACGTGCGCCTGAACGGCGTCGACGTCCCCGCGCTCGGACTCCGTCGGCGCAGTCCGGCGATGACCGGCGTGCAGATGGTCTTCCAGGATCCGAACTCCTCGCTCAACCCCCGTCGCCGCATCGGCGAGCAGATCGGCGACGGCGTCCGGGCGGCTCTCGCCCGGGGAGCCGAGGGCTCGGACCCGGCCGACTGGCTGCGCCGCGTCGGGCTCGACCCGGCGATGGCGAGCCGGTTCCCGCACGAGTTCTCCGGCGGCCAGAAGCAGCGCATCGCCATCGCGCGGGCCCTCGCGGCGCGGCCGCGGATGCTCGTGGCCGACGAGCCGATCTCGGCCCTCGACGCCTCGACCCAGACGAGCGTCGCCGCGCTGATGCGCTCGCTCAGCGTCGAGGCCGGCGCGGGCATGCTGTTCATCTCGCACGACCTCTCGGTGGTCCGGCGCATCGCCGACCGGGTGCTCGTGATGTACCGCGGCCGGGTCGTGGAGTCGGGGGACACCGAGACGGTGTGGCAGAGCCCGCTGCACCCGTACACGCGGGCGCTGCTCGCGGCGATCCCGCTGCCGGACGGGCTGGGGCGGCTGCCGCTGGCTCCACTCGACGCCGACCGGGCGGCCTGGCTCGAGGAGCTGCCCGACGCGCTGGAGCGGACGGGCGCGTGAGCGCGGTGGAGGAGGCCCGGGCCGAGGAGTCCGCACTCTGGAGCATGCCGAGGGCCGTGAACCGCAGCCCGCTCCCCGGGGACGGCGCGTTCATGACCGCCGGCTGGGCCGATCCGGAGCCGGTGATCGACCCCGACGAGCCGGTGCTCGCCTACACCGCGGAGCGCCGGTCGCGACTGGCGCAGGCGCTGCCCGCCGAGCTGCTGATCATCCCCGCCGGCCTGCCGCGGGTGCGCTCGAACGACAGCAACCACCGCTTCCGCCCGGGCACCGACCACGTGTGGCTGACGGGCAACGGAGTCGCCGAGAGCGTGCTCGTCGTCGACACGACGGGAGGGGAGGCCGGCTCGATCCTGTACCTGCGTGCTCCCTCCGGCCGCGACGGAGACGAGTTCTGGCAGAACGACGCGCTCGGCGACCTCTGGGTCGGGCCGCGGCCGTCGCTCGCCGAGACGCAGGCGGCGCTGGGCATCGAGACCCGGCCGCTGGCCGACTTCACCCGCGACGTGGAGCGGGCCGCGCGGCGGGCCCGGCGCATCCGGGTCCTGCCCACCCTCGACGAGAGCGTCGACGAGCTGGTGCGGAGCATCTGCGGGCCGGAGCTCGGACCGCACCTCGTGCTCAAGGCGACGCTCGACGAGCTGCGCCTGATCAAGAACGACTGGGAGATCGGACGGCTGCAGCTCGCCGTCGACGGCACGGCGCGGGGCTTCGACGACTGCCTCGAGGCGTGGCCGGTCGCCCGCGCGATGCCCCGCGGCGAGCGCTACCTCGAGGGCACCTTCGCCCGCCGCGCCCTGGTCGAGGGACAGGGGCCGGCCTACGGATCGGTCGTCGCCTCGGGAGCGCACGCCACGACCCTGCACTACACGCGGAACACCGGGCCCCTCGCCGAGGGCGATCTCGTCCTGATGGACATGGGGGTCGAGCTGCACTCGCTCTACGCCGCCGACATCACCCGGACCTTCCCGGTCAGCGGGGAGTTCACCCCGCTGCAGCGGGACGTGTACTCGATCGTGCTGCGCGCGCAGCAGGCCGGCATCGACTCCCTGCGCGCGGGAGTGCGCTTCCAGGACTACCAGGACGCGTGCGGGCGAGCCCTCACCGAGGGGCTGATCGACCTCGGCCTGATCCGCTGCTCCGTCGACGAGGCCATGGCCCCGTCCGCGTCGTACCACCGCCGGTGGAGCATCTCCCGCGCCGGGCACATGCTCGGGATGGACGTGCACGACTGCAACCACGCTCCGCACGAGACGTACCTCGGCGGAGTGCTCGCGGCCGGCCACACGCTCACCGTGGAACCGGGCCTCTACTTCCAGCCGGGCGACCTGACGGTCCCCGCCGAGCTGCGGGGGCTGGGCATCCGGATCGAGGACGACCTCGTGGTCACGGAGACGTCGTCGATCCTGCTCTCGGCGGCGATGCCGCGCACGCCCGACGCGGTAGAGGAGTGGATGGCGAGGTTGGCGGGCTGAGAGATCGGGCCCTCGACGCGATCGGCCGACGCGGCCTACGGGAGCTGCGGGGGCGCGATCAGTTCGAGGAATCCGCCGAGGGCACCTTCGAGGTAGATGATGCGCGTGCCGGCTCGGGCGCCAGCGGTCATCCGGTGAGGTGTCCCGACCGGTCTCCAACCGTGTCCAGCGCAGAGCTCGAGGACACGATCGAGGTCCGAGACCGTGAGCGCGATGTGCACCGTGCCGACCTGTGCGGGCGAGCCGGCGGACTCGAGCTGTCGGGGCGGGTCGTACTGCAGCAGCTCCACACGGTGGGGGCCGAGGGTCACCGTCGCTGCGCGGATCACGGCTCCACGGACGCCGGTGGTCGCCGCCGTGACCTCCACGTCGAGCGTGAAGGTGCGCTCGAGCACGAACCCGAGACCGGAGCACCACAGCACCAGCGCGTCGTCGAGGTCGGCCACGGTGAGACCGGAGTGAGCGACGTCGGAGACGAGCGGTGATGCCATGACATCAGTATCGAGCTCCGACACTCCTGCCTGCGGATGTGCGGCGATCCTCACCCTCCCTGGGTGAGGCCGGTGATGAGGTTGATGGCGACGGCGACGACGAAGGTGCCGAAGAAGTAGGACAGCAGGGCGTGGGCCAGGGCTACGCGGCGTGAGGGGGTGGAGGACTGGGTGAGATGCTGCTCGCGCTGTAGGCCATCCCGATCGAGAACGCGGTGTAGGCGAAGTCGCTGTAGGACGGGTCCTCGTCCTGGTCGAAGTCGAAGCGGTGGCGGTCGTCGAGGTAGTACATGAGCGCGTACTTGAAGGCGTAGACGGTGTTGACGAGCGCCCAGGCCGCGACGACCCCGACGACCGCGAGGATCGCGGCCGCGGATCCGACGGGGTCCTTCTGCTGGCTGCGGAGGAGTGCGACGACCACGAGGACGAGGCTGAAGAAGGTGGCGGCGATGATGAGCGAGTCGACCAGCTTCCGGGACCGGTCCTCGTGGCGGGCGAGGTCGCGGGTGCGTTCCGGGCCGGCCGGCCACGCCGTCGACCAGGCCCAGACGAGGAACACCGCCGCGGCGATCGCCCAGCGGAGCAGAGGCGACAGATCGGGGACCGCAGTGGACCCTGAGCGCTCGGGCCGGAGATCCTTCAGACGGGCACGATCGGCCCCAGCACATTGAGCGCGACGACGGCCACCAGCTGGACGACGCCCGCGGTGACCAGTCGACCACCGAGGTGCGACGTGTCAGCGGGCCGCTCGGTCACCGAGCCGATCCGTACTGCTCCCGACGTCGTCCGGCACGTGAGTCAGGATGTCGCCCACCTGGCAGCCGAGGACCTTGCAGATGGCGTCGAGTGCTGAGGAACTCACACCATCCTCCTGCGAAGAGGGGGCGGTGTCAGCCGGAGAGGGCAGTGCCCGAGAGCGGGTGGGTCAGTCGTCGTCGCTGTCGGGCGCGGGTGCCTGATCGGTGCTGGTGCTCGAGGTGGAGTCGGACCAGACTGCTTGTGCGCCGGAGTCGCCGATGCGGATGACGTCGATGGTCGCTCCGACGGAGATGGCGATCGCTGCGACGGCGAGCACGATTCCGACGAGGGGGCGGCGGGTGGTGGCGGCTCGGTCCTCGGTTCGTCGCGTGCGGCGGAACCAGAGCCACTGGACCAGGGCGACGAGGAACAGGCCGGCAGCCCAGGGGAGCAGGTGGTCGCCGAGCTCGGTGTGCTTCTCGAGGATCGCGGACGGCTCCGTCTGTCGTTCGAGCGCTTCACCGGCCTGCGTGGTGAGCGGGACGGCGATCAGCGCGGCGAGGGCGATGATCGGGGTGAGGATCCCGAACTTGCGGCGGGCGGCCGGCCAGAGGCTGCCGAGGATGAGCATCAGTGCGGCGAGGGGGAGCAGAACCACGACGGCGTGCACGAGGAGCGGGTGGAGGGGGAGGCCGTTGATCTGCCAGTCGTTCATCGGGGGCGCCTTCGGTCGAGAGGGGGGCTGTCCTCGTGACGCTAACGCGCCCCGCCCTGCGCGCTCTGCCGTTGGACGTGTTCGTGTGAGCCCTCGAACGATCACTCGCCCGTCCTCCGAGCCGACTCCCCGCTTCACCGCCGATATGCGAGGAGCCGACCGAGCGGAGTCAGGACGTGTGCCGGCTCGCCGGTGCGATCAGGCGGCGGAGCCGGTCGGTCACGAGAAGGGCACCGGCGGCGTCGATGGTGAGGACGTCGACGTCGAAGCGGTCGGTGACGGTGTCGAGCGTCCCGACGCCGCCGGCGAGGATCGCGGTCGCGAGGACGTCGGCGGTGACGATGTCCTCGGCGATCACGGACACCTGCACGAAGGGGACGTCACCGGGCTCGGCAGGTCGGCGCCAGACGTGCTCTCCGCGTTCGGCGGTCCCGGAGGTGGCGATCGCGCGGCGACCGTCGCCGAGGGGGACGATGCAGAGCAGCGCCTGCCGGTCGCCGGGATCCACGATCCCGATCGTCCAGCTGTCGGCGGGCGAGGTGAGGACGTCTCCCCCGACATCGAGGAGCCATTCGCCGTCGCCGAGCAGCCGGGCCGCGTGCGCCATGGTGGTCGCTTTGACGGTTCCGGCGAGGTCGATGACCCCGTCGGGCCGGTGCGGGGTGAAGGCGCCGTCCGTCGCCGTTCGCCAGTGCAGCGATTCGGTGTAGGCGGTCCGCATCTGCTCGGACGCGGCCGTCAGCGCGAGCTCGCCGCGGGCGATCCGGGACGCCTCCGACTCCGGCCGGTACAGGCTGAAGCGGGCGTCGGCGTCGGCGAAGACGGCTTCGACGTCGCCGACCGGGGTGTCGTCGGCGGCGCGCAGGCTGACGACGGTGCCCATCGTCGTGAACGTGTGCACGGTCAGAGTCCGGCCTGGTCGATCGCCGATTGCAGGGAGGTGAGGTACCCGTCGCTGGTGTAGGTCGCTCCGCTGACCGCCTGCACGTTCGCGGACTGGGCGGCGAGGACTTCTTGACGCAGGATCGGCGCGGCCCGGTGCGAGATCGACACGGACCGGCCGTCCTTGTCCGTGAGGTGCACGGCCGTGACGTCGGTGATCTGCCCGCCGGCGACGGTGATCGCGACCTGCACCGCGCCGAAGCGAGTCGGAACAGATGAGCCGGTCCACGTGCCGTCGGCCGAGGCGGACGGGCTAGCAGTGGCCGTCGAGCTCGTACCGGCCGACGGGTCGGTGGGCGCGCCGGCGGAGGGCGTCGTCGAGGCGGGGGCGCCGGCCGGGGTCGGCGTGGTCACCGCGGGAGCCGCTCCTTCCGTGGCTGTGGTGTCGCTCGTCCCGGTGGCGAGCGGGGACCCGGTGGCGCCGGCGGATCCCATCTGCCAGCCGACGACGAGGACGGCGAGGGAGGCGAGGACGCTGGCGACTGCTGCTCGTGTTCTCACCAGTCGAACCTCTCCACGTGGATCTGCCGGTCGGGCAGGCCTGCCGCTCGCGCGTCGCGGACGACGAGGTCGGCCCAGGCGGTCGGACCGCAGACGAACAGGTCGGATTCGAGCAGGCCCGGCAGTGCCGAGGTGATCGTCACACCTCGGGCGACGGACTCGGCGGACATCCACGTCGCCAGCCCTGCGGGCCGCCGGCCGATCATCCCGAACAGCGTGCCGCGGCTGCTGCGGACCAGTGTCCGAGTCTCGTCCCAGAGGTAGGTCTGGGAGTCGTCGGTGGCGCGCAGCAGGACGGTGGCCTCGCCGGGTCGGAGGCCGCCGTGCTCGAGGAGCGCTCGGGCGGGGGTGATGCCGATGCCGGCGGCGATGATCGCGAGCCGCGGGGCGGTGCGGGCGACGTCGGTGAAGATCCCGTAGGGCCCCTCGATCGAGACCGCGGTCCCGGGGCGCAGTCGTGCGAGACGGTCGGTCCCGGCTCCGAGTGCGCGGACGGTGATCCGAGCGCGGGTGTCGGTCGGGACGGCGGAGAAGGAGATCGGGTGCGCATGCCACCAGGTGCCGCGGCTCCAGAACCGCCAGATCGCGTACTGCCCGCCGATCACGCCGAGGCGGGAGAGGTCGCGGCCGGAGAGGTGGAGCGAGAAGACGCCGGGGGCGATCGTCTCGACGGCCTCGACCTGGATCCGGTGCCGCAGGGTGGCGAGTACGGGCACCGCGAACCGGAACCTGGCGATCGCTCCGAACGCCAGGACGTAGAGGGCGAGCCAGTAGACGCGCTGCGGGGTGCTCCCGGCGAGGACCTGGCCGGCGGAGAGCTGGTGGGGGACGGCGACGAGGACGGCCGCGTAGCTGAGGAGGTGGATCGCGTGCCACGCCTCGTACGCGAAGCGGCGGCGCACGGCGACGAGGGAGGTGACGACGACGAGCACCAGCAGGGTGCTGCCGAGCAGCGCCAGGAGCATGTCGGCGCCGGAGTACAGAGCGAGTGTCTCGTTCCACAGCGTCAGCCCGTCGGTGAGGGCGTAGCCGACGGTGAGCAGGGCACCGTGCCCGAGGATCAGAGACAGGGCGGGCTTGCCGAGGCGACGGTGCAGCGCCATCGCGGTGTCCTGGCCGAAGGTGCGATCGATCCAGGGGATCCGGGCGGCGAGGACGAGCATGACCAGGATCAGGTCGGTGCCGACGAGGCCGGCGACGATCCCTGCGGCCGTGAGAGCTCCGGCGATATCGGTGGCCTCCGCGGGCCCGCCGGCTGCGAGGTAGAGCGCGATGGCGAGGGCGACCGAGACCCAGCCGGCGGTGACGAGCGCGTCCGCGGACCGCAGGCGCCGACGCAGGGATCGCTCGCGGTCGGCCTGCGACCGCCGCAGCGTGGTCGGCGCGTGGGGTGCGGGTGCGTTGGTCGGTCGGATCGTGGTGCTCACGGCGGCGCCCTCCGGTCGGTGTCGCATGCGCCGACCTCGGGTTTCCGGGGGCGCGCTCCTACCGTCGCGGGGGAGTCTTGGTGTCGACTATGAGGAATGCGTGCCGATTCCCCGCCGGAGTCCGATTCGTGTTCGAGGTCTCACATGTCACCGCTCGGGCAGCACGACCGTCACCCTCACTCCGGCGGGTCGACAGTTCTCGATGGTGACCGATCCGTCCGCGGTGTCAACGAGAGCTGCGACGAGGGCGAGCCCGAGCCCGCTGCCGCCGTCGCGGCTGGTGCGCGCCTCGTCGGGTCGAGAGAAGCGCTCGAACGCGTGCGGCACGAACTCCTCCGGGATGCCGTGCCCAGTGTCCCGGACGCTCAGCTCGAGGGTGGAATCGTGCTGCTCGAGGAGGAGGGTGATGCGTCCGGCAGGAGGTGTTGCGGCGATCGCATTCGCGCCGAGATTGTCGAGGATCCGCGAGAACGCGCTCACCGAGAGCGGGTAGGGCGCGTCGGCGCGCTCGATCGCGGTGTCGAGCTCGATGTCGGGGCCGGCGCCGCCCGTGATCGTCCTCAGCCGGTCGACGGAGTCCATCAGCTCGGTCTCCAGCTCGCTCGCCGTCGAGCGCGTCGCGGCGGGCGGTGCGGCGTCCAGGCGGGAGAGCTCGAGGAGGTTCGTCGCCAGGCGGGACAGGCGGGCGAGGGATCCCTCGGCGGCGCGGATCTCCTTTTCGAGGGCGTCCGCGTCGCCGAAGTGCCGGTGCGCGAGTTCGAGCTGGGTGATGACGACGGCCAGCGGCGTGCGGATCTCGTGGCTGGCCGCGGACACCATCTGCCGCTCCCGATCCGCGGTGTCCCGCGTCCGGGCGATGAAGGCGTTCAACGTCTCCGCCAGGTCCGACAGCTCGTCAGCCGCCGGGCCGACGGGGAGCTTGCCGCCGTCCCGGTCGCCGAGGGACGCGGCGGTGCGGCGCATCCGCTCGACCGGACGCAGGGCGGCGCCGGTGAGCAGCCATGCGGCGAGGGCGGACAGGATCACGAGGGCCGCGGCGCTGACGAGCAGCGTCCGGTCCAGGGCCGAGACGGTCAGGTCGCTGCCGGCGCCGCTGCGCGCCGCCCACAGCTCCCACGTGCCCGCACTCGTGTCCAGGGTCCGGGAGACGATCGTGAACCGGACGTCCTCGTCGGTCATCACCGTCGAGGTGCCGTCGCTGCCGGTGCTGCGCTCCAGAACCTCGTGGACGTCGTGCGGCATCGTGTCGACGGGGACCGCCCCGCCGGGAGCGCGCGCGAAGATCAGGATCCCCTCGGCCGGAGGGTCGGGGGTCTCGGTCGGGTCCGATCTCAGATCGGCGAGATACGGGGCGAGGTCGCCCTCGGCGAGGGTCACCTCGGACGCGACGACGATGCTGCGGAACTGCCCGTGCAGCACGAGGGTGATCACGCCGACCCCGATCAGCGCGACGAAGAGGCTGCCGAGGGTGATCCGGGAGCGGATCGACAGGGAGCGCAGCAGCCTCACTCGGCGCGCTCCAGCCGGTATCCGGCGCCGCGGACGGTCGTGATCCGGAGGCCTGTGTCGGCGAGGGCGAGCTTCTTGCGGAGGTAGCTGACGTACTGATCCACGAGGGTCGGCTCGAACGTCTCCGTGGACCCCCACACTTCGGCGAGGATCTCCGTCCGGGTCAGTACCTCGTCCTGATGCACGGCGAAGAAGCGCAGCAGCGTGAGCTCCTTGACACTCAGCGCGAAGGGACGCTCTCGGACCGTCGCGCGCACGGACAGGGCATCCAGGCGCAGCGCTCCGATCTGGACCACTGGCTGCGGGCCGCTGGCTCGGCGCCGGATCTGTGCTCGGATCCGGGCGCTCAGCTCGCCGAAGTGGAACGGCTTCGTGACGTAGTCGTCGGCGCCCGAGTCCAGCCCGAAGATCCGGTCCTCGACGGCGTCCCGCGCCGTGATCAGCACGACCGGGACGGTGCTGCCCGACTCGCGCATCCGACGGCAGACCTCGAACCCGGTCATCCCCGGCAGCATGACGTCGACGACGGCGACGTCGACATCTTCCGCCGTGAAGGCGATCAGCGCATCGACACCGTTGTCGACGAGTTGCACGTCGTAGCCGTCCTCCCGCAGTCCTCGCTCGACGAGGGCGCCCATCTGCGGGTCGTCCTCGACGACGAGGATCCGGGACATCAGATCGCGCCGGACGTGCCGAGCAGCGACCCGATCAGGAACGTCGCGGCGAGGGCCAGCGCGCCGCCGACGACGATGCGTATCATCGGGCGCAGAGCCGGGCTGCCGCCGACCCGTGCGCTGATGTATCCGGTCGCGGCGAGGGCGATCAGCACCACGGCGAAGGTCACCGGAACCCTCCAGTCCGGCGGAGGGAGCAGGATCGCCAGCAGCGGCAGCACGGCTCCCAGGAGGAACGCCAGCGCCGAGGCGCCGGCGGCGGCGAGCGGGCTGGCGACCGCTTCCTCGTTCAACCCCAGTTCCGCTTCCAGATGTGCGGTCAGAGCGTCGTTCTCGGTCAGCTCGCGGGCGACCTGATGCGCTGTCTCCGGGGTCAGGCCACGCGCTCGATAGAGCCAGGCGAGTTCTTCCAGCTCCCCGTCGGGATCCTCGGCCAGCTCGACGCGCTCCTTTGTGATCAGCGCACGCTGACTGTCGCTCTGGCTACTCACCGACACGTACTCGCCCAGCGCCATCGAGATCGCACCGCCGACGACATCCGCGACACCCGCCGTCAGGATCGGTGCCGTCGCGGTCGTCGCACCGGCGACACCCACGACGAGAGCGGCGACCGAGACGATGCCGTCGTTCGCGCCCAGCACGCCCGCTCGCAACCAGTTCAGCCGACCTGAGATCGCGCTGTCGTGCGGTTCCGCGCGGGGCGAGGAGGGCGGAGGCGTGGACGGGGTCGACATGAGGGCCATGCAAGCACCCGCCCCGCGGGAGCGCTAGCCAGGAGAGCCTGCCCAATCCCGTCGGTGCTGCACCGGCTGAGAAGAGACGCAGGGGAGAGGCAGAGCCCAGCGCCGGCCGGGAGTTAACCCATGCAGTCAGGGTGACACGGACCCCCGTCATTCGCACTCGGACAGAGTCATCGATGGTGCAGAGCCCCAGTCGAAGCGGCGATCTGCACACCTCGGTGGGCGAGGAGATGCGGACGGTGCCGGCGGGCTGACCGCTGTCAGCCGGTCTGCTGCGGGTCATCAGGAAGCCCGACGGCTCCTAGGCTGACCCGATGAGTTCCCCGGCACCGACCCGCCCATTCGTGGGTGTAGCGCGCATCGCCGTCGGTGCAGCCGCGGTCGCGGTGATCCTCCACACCTACGCGCTGAGCATCGTGGCCGGCGAGTCGAATCCGTTCGACTACTTCGGCTACTTCACGAACCAGACCAGCCTCCTCGCGAGCGCGGTGCTGATCGTCGCCGGATCGGTCGCGCTCGCCCGCCGTCTGACTCCGGTGTGGCTGAGGTACGTCCGCGGCGCGGCGACGTCCTATTCGATCGTCGTCGCCGTGATCTACAACACCCTCGTTCCCGGTACCGGGACGGCCCCGCTCTGGGTCAGCGCCGTCCTGCACGTGGTGCTCCCCGCGCTCGTCCTCCTCGACTGGATCGTCGTCGCCGACCGCGGACCGCTCTCCTGGCGCCGGCTGTGGGTGGTCCTGCCCTACCCGATCGTCTGGGTCGTCGTCGTGCTCGTCCGCGGAGCGACCGACGGGTGGGTGCCGTACGGCTTCCTGCTCCCCGAGAACGGAGTGCCGTCGCTGGTCCTGCACGTCGTCGGGCTGACTTGCGCGGTGCTCCTTGCGGGCGCGCTCGTCTGGGCGCTGAGTCGACGCCGCAGATCGGCCGGTTGATGTCCTGTCCTCCGTCGCCGTGGATCATGAGGCGTGCTGGTTCCCGACGTCGGGCGCGTCACCTCTCGTGCGTCGCGGCTCGGCCGCGGCGGGCTCTGATCACGCGCGACACGAGATCGATGACCAGCAACCCCGACATCAGTTCAGTCTCGCGAACCCGAGCGCCTTGTGCGCGTCCCGTATGGGGATCGTCGAGCGATCACCTGAACGCCGATTCGTGGACCGACGCACGCCGCATCGCGACGGCGGGACGATAGAACCCCTGGGAGCCGCCGTCTCTCACCATTCGTCGCCCAGCTTGCGGAGCCGGTTGTCCTCCGGCAGGGTCCGGCGCGAGAAGTCGTGCAGAACGTCGGACGACGCCGTTTCCTGTCCGTCGCGTTCAGCTCGTCGGATGGCCGCGAGGACGACGCATGTCACAGCCGCGATCAACGCCGCAGCAGTCGTCAACGTCATCCATGTCGGCTGAACGGTCGAACCGTCCGAGCACAGCGGGTTCCAGAGGAACCCCTCTCCGGTCAGGCTGCCTCCGCCGCGGGTCCGGCACGTCTCGCTCGGGTCCCACATGTAGATGGAGGCAACCGCTCCCATGACGGCTGCGAGACCGCCGAAGACCAAGGCGAGAACGACGGGCGTCGCTGCACTCGGTCGCGGGGGCTCTCCAACGGTCATCGGGACATCATGCACTGCACTCCACGGGATCGATCAAGAACCGGAACAACAGAGGCGGCTGCGAGCGCCCCGCAGGGAGGTCATCGCGCAGCGACAGAGGACTTCAGCACTTCACCGACACGCAGAATCTCGTCCGAAGGGAAGCGGAACGGGTTGAGGGAGAGCAGGTCATCCGCCGTCATCCCCGCTCTTCCCTTTCTCGTGAGGTTGGGGCGACCGGATGGAGTGGCCGCAGTTCCCTCAGGGGCCACAGCGCATTGCTCGTGGCCGGGCTCGTGGATGAGCCCAGAGAGCGCGGACGCCCTTTCGTCGTCGCGGGAGCGACGATCGCGGCTGCAGCCGTTCTCTGCGCTCCCGTGTACGACGCCGGTCTAGCCGTCCTCCGGACCGAGGGGGACGTGCCGACAGCTGCTCTCGGTGCGCCCGCCCGACGCGATGATCCCGAACAGCTGTCGAGCCAGCTCGGAACGACGCCGCAAGCGCGCATCAGCTACGGGCAGCGGTAGGTCTTCGCGAAGTCGGTTGCCGTGAACTGCCTTCCCTCGGTCATGGAGTTCAGTGACGGGCAGATGTCGTTGTTGTGCGCCGCCGCTACGAAGGGGGTCGCTGCTTGTGGGACGCAGCCGTAGTCCTGGTCGGGCTGGTCGAGGATGCGCAGCTGACCCGTCTCCCCGGCGGCGAGGTGAAGATCGGACCAGGAGCAGGACCAGGTGAGTGAGGCTCCGGTGTCGTTGGTGATGCTGACGTAGTGGGAAGGGCCATGCACTCCGAACAGCAGATCACCTACCCACAGAACCGCGGCCGCCACGACGGCTAGAGCGCCCAGCGCGATCGACAGTCTCACCGACCGTCGTTGGCGGGGTGGCGTCTGCCGGTCCGGCGAGAGCCCGCTCGGATCCCAACTGTCCAGACCTTCAACCACGGCGTCTCCCCTCAATGGGCGAGAAACGGCCTCGACCGCTGCCCAGCTCGAGTCCGCCCACGGGAGAAGAGTAGGCGTGATGCGGCTCTCACCACGAGGAGCAACCGGCTCGCGACCGAGAGCGTCCGCAAGGCGATCGTTCACAGACGCATTGCGGGACCGGCGATGTTCGTTCGTGAAGTTTGAGACGAAACCGTGCTCTGAGGGCATTCACTACTGAGGGGGTGATGTCGGATGGTCGGTGCTGCTGAGGTGACGCTGGTAAATCGTCTTCGCGGCGGTGACCCGTCGGCGCTGGACGTTCTCTTCCGGATGCACGGCCGCGCGGTCTACCGCGCCGCGGGAAGCTTCCTCGCGGACGCCGGTCATGCCGAGGACGTCGTGCAGGAGAGCTTCTTCCTGCTCTGGCAGCGCCGCTCGGGCGTGCGCATCGTGGGGGAGTCGGTGCTGCCCTGGCTGCTGGTCACGGTACGCAACCTCAGCTTCTCGACCAATCGCCGCGAGCAGCGCCGACGCCACCTGCCCCTCTCCGACGACACCGCCTCTCGCGGCGTCGACGCGGAGGCGAGCGAGCGGCTGCTGGACGTGCGACGTCTGGTCGAGCAGATGAGCGCGACGGACCGCGCGATCTGGACGGCGTGCATCGAGGACGACCTCAGCTACAGCGATGCCGCGCGTTCCCTCGGCCTGTCCCGCGGGACGGTCCGCAATCGCCTCTCGCGGGCACGGGCATCGGTGACGAGAGCCCTGACGGAACGGACAGAGGACCATGGACAGTCGTGACCTGAGCGATGAGCAGCTCGAGCGCATCAGCGCACGCCTCGCGCACCGCATCCGCCGCCGCCGACGTCTTCGCCAGGCCGCGGCGGTGACGCTCGCCGGCATCGCCGGCGCCGTCCTCAGCGCGGCAGTCCTCACGGCGGTGACGACCGAGCGCGGCACTCCGGTCGCAGCGCCCGTCACCTGCTGGGAGCCGGACGGGCAGGGCGTTGCCCTGTCGGGCGAGATCCAGACGCCCGCGAAGCAGTCCACTGCGTCGCTCGCCGCGGCGTGTGCTGCGCTCGCGGGCACCAACGGAGACGGAACGGACGCCGCCTTGTTCTCCCTCGCAGGAACCCAGGTGTGCCAGGAGGGCGGCCGGATCGAGATCTTCACGGGACTGACCACCACAGTCGACTGCACCAACCCGCCCGCGACGCGGACCGGAGTCGACCAGTGACCTTCCGACGCACGAAAACACTCGCCCTCACCATCCTCTGCCTCTCCGCGGCGCTCCTCGTCAGTGGATGCGCGACGAGCGCCAGCAGCCCCGGTTCCCCACCGACGACGCAGATACCCGGTGAGCTGCTCAGCGCCGAGGACGCGACCAGGTCCGTCTACGAGACCACCTCGGTCGTCGGTGACCAGGGATCGAGCGGATGGCTGCTCGATCACCCCGTCAGCCTTCGCATCATCGGCATCGACGGCCGGTCGAAGCTCAGCGTCGACGGGCCGTGCAACACGCTGACCTACGACCTCCAGTCCGCGGGTCTGCAGACGTCCGTGTGGGTCGTCAGCGGGGGCCCCGCGACGACGTACGTCGGCTGCCTCGACGCCGCCGACGAACGAGAGCAGTGGCTCATGGACGTGCTGGGCGCCGAGGACGTCAGCCTCACCCAGACCTCCACGACGATGCGCATCCGCTCCGGCCCCGTCACCATCGACGCCACCGCCAGCACGACCCCCATCTCCACCGAGACGCCTGCCGAACCAACAGAGATGACGGAGTCCCTGACACCCACCGTCCCGACAGAGGGCCCGCCGGGCACCCCCATCGCCGCCGCCGCCTCTGAGGGGCCGATCATCGACGTCCAGCAGCTGACAAATCCGGCGCTCGACCTGGCCAACGGCACCGGAAGACTCCTCTCGACGCTCAGTGCGGAGGAGAAGAAGCAGTACCCGATCTACGCGGTCGGAACCACGTACGAGGAGCTCGCCGCGTATGACCCCGCTCTCGCGGACCACTACTGGGTCGCACAGGACGAGCCGGTCTGGGCGCTGACCGTGCACGCGCCCGCGGAGAGAACAGACGTGCCCTATGGCTTCGACCTCGATCGGGTGGACGTCTTCACCGCCGTCTACGACGGGATCAGCGGAGAGCTCCTGACGTCACAGGGCGATGTCGACCTCGCGTCTCTCGGTGCGCCCGGCGAGCTGATCACCGCCGGATAGATCCTTAGTTACCGTCCGTATGGGAATCCCCAAACGGGACGCCAGAGGCGATGCGGATGAGGCGAAGCGCGCGATTGCTTGGTGGCGCGCTCGCTACGCTCACGTGATGGTCGGCCTCTCGCAGTGGCGCCGGCGAGCTGACGCTCGCCGTTCGCGCCGCGCCCGGTTCCGGGTTCTGCTCGCTGAGGTTTGTGGTGAGTGCTCGCACCCCTGGGTGGAGCACCTCGCGGACGCCGGCCTGGTCGGCAGCCCCGTGTGCTCGGAGTGCGTCTACGAGCTCGAGCATGGGTTCAGTAGCGGACCGATTTGTCACCGACCGGTTCCGATCGATGTGTTGAGTCGCGCTGATGCCGCTGCGGCGGCGGCAGGGCAGGGCGGCAGTGATCAATTGGTCGGAGGAGGCCAGATTCGGGTCGCAAAAGAAGACCTTGACGCCTCATGTCAGCGTCCGGCGAGAGTGGTCAGCAGGTCCTGGATGCTCGTCTTCTCGACAACCGGGTCGGGGCTGCCGGCGCGGACGGAGGAGAGAACGGGGTCGATCTGCTGGTCGACGTAGGTCCACGTCTGGCAGTTCGCGGCGCTCAGTGCGGGCTCCGCGTCGTCCCAGGCGGTCTCAAGGTCGGTGGCGCGGGCTTTCGCGCCGGCCTGATCGCCGCTGGTGACGAGGGCGAGGGTGTCGGCGGTGATCGTCTGGAAGTTCTGCACGTCGGCGGAGGGGAAGTCGGTCTGAACGGATGCCTTCGCGTCAGCTGCGGACAGCGTTCCCGACGCATCGCAGGCCGGGGCTGCGCCTTCCGGTGCCGGACTGGTGTGCGGCTGGCTGTTGGTGAAGGCGAGCAGCCCGACGACGGCGACGGCGAGGACCGCGAAGGCGACGAGTGAACGGCGTTCGCGGGCGACTGGCGTGGTGTAGTGCTCGGATGCGCCCTTGTCGACATCGGCCTTGCTGAGGGAGAGGTAGACGACGGTGGCGAGGATCGCGAGCAGGAAGATGATGCTGGTGACGAAGGTGCCGAGCCCGAGGCCCTGCTCGTCGGGGGACAGGCCGAGCCAGTCGCCGATATTGGCGCCGAGGGGGCGGGTGAGGATGTAGGCGATCCAGAACGCGAGGACCGGGTTCGCGCCGTAGCGCCAGAGGCCGGTGACGATCGCGAGCAGCGTGAGGGGCAGGAGGATCGAGACGCCAGGGCCCCAGCCGGTGAGCTCGAGAGTCCAGTCGCCGAGGGCGGTGCCGAGCGCGAAGGTGACCAGGACGGTGACCCAATAGAACGCCTCCCGCGGGGTGGTGTCGATGCTGTGGATCGAGAGGGTGCGCTCCTTCGAATACCAGACGCCGAACACGATCACGAGCAGCAGCGAGAAGACGAGGGAGCTGGCCCGGAGAGGCACTCCGAGCTGGTCGGTGAGGATGTCGGTGAGCAGGGTGCCGGTGACGCTCATCACCACGACAGTCAGCCAGTACGCGGCGGGCACGTAGCGTCGCAGCCGCATCTGCACGGCGAGCACGACCGCGGTGACGATGATGAAGATCACAGCCGTCGCGATGAGGCCGACGCCGAGGACCATGTTGATCCAGTCGGCGAAGCTCTCACCGACCGTGGTGCAGAGGATCTTGATTATCCAGAACCAGATCGTGACCTCGGGGACCTTGCTGAGCAGCCGTCGGCCGCGGGACGGTGCTGCCGTCGTTGAGATGTCCATGCCCGCAGAGTCCCAGCCGGGACGTGGGCGGCGGCTCGGGATGCGCCGTGCTGCGTTGTGTTTGCTCACAACGACCCGAAGCTCCGCGGTTCGACCAGGTCGGTACCGAGCCGATGGGCTCAGGTTCTGTGCTTTCACAACGGATGCGGGGGAATCCTCCGCACCCGGAGCCCGCGCATTCGTAGCGTGGACTCCTCCGGCGTGCTGCGCGCCGAGCGAGGAGGACGGCACTGATGCCGAACAGCGGACCCCTGGCCGATGGTGCGATCGCCTATCGGGCGGCGCGACGCTGGCCGCTGATCTCGGCGGGCCTCGCGGTGCTGCTCACGGGACTTCTGGCCGCGCTGATCTTCTACCGGGAGCACGACAAGCCGTTCGGGTTCGACACCGCGTGGATGAACGAGATCATCGAGCACCGGTCGACGTTCTGGTTGGTGCCGTCGCTGGTGATGAACAGCCTCGGCGGCGGGATCGTCGGCACGATCGTGATTCCTCTGGTCGTCTTCGCGGCGCTGCTGCTCTGGCGCGGTCGCTGGGCTGCGACGTACTTCGCGATCGCCGCGCCGCTCAGCGGGCTGCTGGTGCAGATCCTCAAGAACGCGGTCGGGCGTCCACGGCCGCTGGAGATCCTCGTGAACGCCGACTTCGGCTCCTTCCCCTCCGGACACAGCGCGAACGCGGCCACGACCGCGGTTGTCCTCGCGATCGTCTTCCCCCTGTGGTGGGTCCGGATCGCCGGTGCCCTCTACACGGTGGCGATGATGCTCAGCCGCACCTACCTCGGTGCGCACTGGATCTCCGACACCGTCGGCGGGCTGCTCCTGGGCGCCGGGGTGGCGTTGATCGTCTGGGCGCCGCTCGCGGTCAGGCTGCACACCGAACGTGCTGCATCACCGTCGTTCCGTTGGCGGCGCTTCTCCGGGCACCGTCCGACCAGATGACGGCGGAAGGCAGCGGGCAGCGCTGCCGGTGAGCGGGTCGCTGTGCGCTTGTTCAACGGACCCGGCGAAGCCCCCAGCCCCGGGTGCCGCAGACTGCCCGACCATGGCGGCATGACGCACCTCACCGATCAGCGCCGACCTCCGCTCCCTCGGATCCGCTCCCGCCTCCTCGCCGGCCGCTACGCCGCCTCGACGGTGC
Organism: Rathayibacter sp. AY1C1; assembly: GCF_002932105.1. Lineage (NCBI taxonomy): Bacteria > Bacillati > Actinomycetota > Actinomycetes > Micrococcales > Microbacteriaceae > Rathayibacter > Rathayibacter sp. AY1C1. The sequence goes on from NZ_PSWH01000013.1 coordinate 77,190, forward strand.
CCGAGGCGACGGCGCTGTTCTGGGTCCTCAAGGTGCTGACGACGGGGATGGGCGAGACGGCGTCGGACTTCCTCGCGACCGCGTTCGACCCGGTGATCGTTGTCGGAGTGACCGGGCTCGCGTTCCTCGCCGCGCTGGCGCTGCAGTTCGCAGCCCGCCGGTACGTCCCCTGGGTGTATTGGCTGGCGGTGCTGATGGTGAGTGTCTTCGGCACGATGGCCGCCGACGTGCTACACGTGGTCGCCGGTGTCCCGTACCTCGTCTCCACCCTCGGGTTCGCGGTGGCTCTCGCGGCGGTCTTCCTCGTGTGGTGGCGGGTAGAGCGGACGCTGTCGATCCACTCGATCACGACGCCGCGCCGGGCCGCGTTCTACTGGCTCGCCGTCTCGGGGACGTTCGCACTCGGCACCGCAGCGGGCGACCTGACCGCGTCGACCCTCGGCTTCGGCTACCTGCCCTCCGCCGTCCTGTTCGCGGCGATCATCGCGATCCCCGCTCTCGCACACCGGTTCACGGGGCGGAACGCGGTCCTCGCGTTCTGGGCCGCCTACGTCGTCACGCGACCGCTCGGCGCCTCGGTCTGCGACTGGCTCGCGGATCCCGTCGCCCAGAAGGGCCTGGGCCTGGGCACCGGCCCGGTCACGCTCGCGGCCCTCGCGGTGTTCCTGCTGCTGGTCGCGGTGATCGCGCTCCGCCGACCGCGCGCGGCCGTCACGGCGACCCCCTGAGCGCTGGGCTCAGGCGTCGCGTCCGGCGCGGTTCTTCTGCCGCCAGTAGGTGAGGGCGATGCCGGCGAGGCTGATCACGACGATGCCGACGAGGACGATGTCGATGTACTTCCCCACGAAGTCCGCGACGCCGGGGATCTGCCCGAGGAAGAAGCTGAGGAGGATCACGCCGGTGGACCAGACGGCGGCGCCGAGGGCGTTGAAGCCGACGAAGTGGCCGTAGTGCATCTTCCCGACGCCGGCGGCGACGGGGGCGAAGGTGCGCACGACCGGCACGAAGCGGGCGATGGTGACCGCCCAGCCGCCGAACCGGTCGAAGAACGACTGGGTGCGGGCGACGCTCGAGCGGCTGAAGAGCCCGCTGTCCTTGCGCTCGAAGATCCGCGGCCCGCTCGCGCGGCCGATGACGAACCCGAGCTGGTCGCCGAGGAACGCGGCGGCGGCGACCATCAGGATCACCAGCGGCACCGGCAGGGAGATCACGCCGGTCGCGACGAAGACACCGGTGAAGAAGAGGAGGGTGTCACCGGGGAGGAAGAACCCGATCAGCAGGCCCGTCTCGACGAAGGCGATCAGGCAGACCAGGGCGATCGCCCAGGGGCCGGCGCCGTCGAGGAGGGATTGGGGGTCGATCATCGGTTCTCCTTGCGAGAGGTCGGGTGGGGCTGCGTCGCGGGGATGCGGACGTCGACACCGAGGCCGTGGGGGGCGAGGTTGCGGAGTCGGAGCTCGCCGCCGGCGGCGCGGCTGAGACCGGCGACGATCGCGAGCCCGAGGCCGGCGCCGCCGTCGCGGGAGCGGGCGGCATCCGGGCGGGTGAAACGGTCAGTCGCGACCGCGAGGAACGCGTCAGGAACGCCCGGGCCGTCGTCGTCGACGGAGAGGACGATCTCTTCGGCGCGCTCGACGAGGGTCGCGCTGACGCTGCCGCCGGCGGGCGTCGCAGTGACGGCGTTCGCGAGCAGGTTGTCCAGGATCCGGCCGAAATCGGTCGGGGAGATCGGGTACCGGGCGGCGACGATCGAGGCGGGGGCGACGAAGTCGATCGCGAGGTCCCGCTCGCGGGCGAGCATCCGGGCGCGGTCGACGCTGTCGGCTACCTCCTCCCGCAGAGCCGCCGAGGAGGCGTCGCCGGTAGCGATGCCCGCGTCGATCCTCGACAGGATCAGCAGCCCGTCCGTCAGGGACTGCAGGCGGTCGATCGAGCGGCGCGCGTCGACGACATCGGCGTAGAGAGCCGCCGGATCGTCACGGACCCGCTCAGCGAGCTCGAGCCGGGTGCGCAGCGCGGCGAGCGGGGTGCGCAGCTCGTGGCTCGCGTCGGCGACGAGCCGCCGCTCCCGGTCCGCCGACTCCCGCAGGTCCGCGATCAGCGCGTTCAGGGTCGAGGCGAGGTCGGAGAGCTCGTCGCGGGCGGGCCCGACCGGGAGCAGCTCGGTGGAGCGTCCCTGGCGCAGCCGGTCGGCGATCGCGCGCATCCTGCCGACGGGGCGCAGCGCGAGGCCGACCAGGACCCAGGACGTCACAGCGAACGCGACGAACAGGATCGCGAGGGCGATCAGGAGCGTCGTGCTGACGCCGCCGACGACGGCCTCGGCGGTGTCGCGGCTCTCCTCGATCAGCGCCTGCGACGCTCCCGAGCGGACCAGCTCGATCGTGGAGGCATCGAGGATATGATCGAGCTGCTCGCGCACGACGACCGCGACGATCCCGAAGAACAGCATCGCGACCAGCAGGCTCGACACCGTGATCCGCACCCGGATCGACAGGGACCGCCACCTCACGGCGTCACCCCGAGGCGATAGCCCGCACCCCGTCGGGTGAGGATCTCGACCGACGCCCCGTCCGCGGCCAGCTTGCGGCGGAGGTAGCTGATGTACTGCTCCGCGATGTTGTGGTCCACGAACTCCGCCGACCCCCACACCTCGAGCAGGATCTCCTCCCGCGGCACGAAGTCCCCGGCGCGCGCCGCGAGCGCGCGGAGGACGCCGAACTCCTTGGGGCTCAGAGGCAGGACGGCGCCGTCGACCGTCGCGGCGTGCGCGTAGGGGTCGACGCGCAGATTTCCCAGCACGACCGGTGCCCGGTTCGTGAGGTGCTCTCTGCGGATCATCGCTCGGAGGCGGGCGGAGAGCTCCTCGAAGTGGAACGGTTTCGCGAGGTAGTCGTCGGCGCCCGCGTCGAGGCCGAACACGCGGTCCTGCAGGGCGTCGCGGGCGGTGAGCATGATCACCGGGAGCGTGGCACCGCTCGCGCGCAGATGCCGGCAGATCTCGAAGCCACTCATCCCCGGGAGCATCACGTCGAGGATCGCCGCGGAGTAGTCCGCTTCGCGCGCCGAATTGAGCGCGTCGACCCCGTTCGAGAACAGGTCGACGTCGTAGCCGTCGCCGGTGAGGCCCCGCTTGATGAGCTCGCCCATCTCGACGTCGTCTTCGACGACCATCACCGCGTCACGCATCCAGGCCTCCTACGGTCATGCTCGCACCCGTGGCGCGGCGGAACCGGCCTACTCCGCGGAGATATGCGGCTTCTCAGCGGTACGCACTGCATACAAAGGCAGCACGTGCGGCCCGATGGAGCAGCACGCCCCTGGTGCGCAGACGATCTCGGACGCGGGCACCGACATGGACGCCGACCTCCGGCCGGCGCGGTGCTTTGCGCTGCGCGCATTTTTTGCCTGGAAGCCTTCGGCAGCTTACGGGCCTCCGGCGTCCACGCAAAGCCGCTGCGCGGCCGGCTCCTCCGACGTTCTCGGCACGCGGTCGCTGCGCTCCCTCACATCGCGCCGACAACCTCTCCTCCTCCGCCTTCCGGGTTGCGCTCCCACCTCCGACCCTGCTCGGCACTACGTGCCTTCCAGGCAAAAAAACGCTGGGAGAGAAGGAAGAACAACCGAGCCAGACCACCCCCGCTGGCTTGACAAACCTGATTGAGAATCTTCACCTCTCCGCGGTTCCAACCTATTTCGCTCCACCGGCTGCGTGCCACCGATCCCGGACGCGCCCTACGGGCTTATTTCGCCCGTGATCGGTGTCACTCCGCCGGCTCCACTCAAACGGTTTTCCCCGCCGGAGAGGCAAAGAAAAACGATCAGCCAGGAGCAGGAGCAACACACATGGACACCCTCGAAGCGATCCTCCGTGACCAGACGGTCACCTACCTCGTCAGCAAGAACATCCTCTGCCCGCGCACCGGGGCCGTTCTCGACTCGCGCACCTGTGTCGTCTTCAACGACGCGGACGGGGATCCCGCGGTCGTCATCTCGCCCGAGGGCTGGCAGCAGATCGCGAAGGAGCCCGCCACCCTCGACCGCCTCGCGGAGCGCGGGATCACCGTCGACATCAACACCGCGCTGGCCGCAACCCGCTGAGAGGAACAGACCATGTACCGCACCGACACCGGCCTCGCGACCCCCGATCAGGTCGCCCTCATCATCACCGACCAGCGCGCTCACTGGGACCAGAACGCCGACGACAGCGACGACGTGATGCTCGCCGCCGTCCGCAACGCCCACGCCCTGCCGGGCGCCGAGCCCGTCGAGGACGACGGCTCCGCCCTCGCCGCCGCACTGATCGCGTTCCTCACCCCGGACCCCGCCCGCACCGCACCGGTCATCGACGCCGACACCGGATGCGCGACGCCCGAGCAGATCGGCCTCATCGTCGCGTTCGAGCGCAACTACTACGAGGAGCACGAGAGCTACAGCACCGAACGGCTGCTCGCGGGCGTCCGCAACACGCTCACCCTCCCCGGAGTGTGGGTGCTCGGAGGGTTCCCCGTCCGGGAGGACGGCACCGACCACGCCGCCGCGCTGATCGCGTTCCTCATCCCGGCGGTGACTACGTGATCGAGCGCAGCCGTGTCGATGAGCGGCCCGGGGCCGCGCGCGCGGCTCATCAGCTCTTGCGCCTGTCCAGCGGCCGACTCCAGCAGGAGGCCGACCGTGTGCGCCTGCACGGCGAGCGGCTGACGGGGCTGAGTCGGAAGACGAGCCGCCGCCTGATCGAGCAGGAGGAGGCGATCCGAGCGAACCGGATCGCCGCGGCGGACAGCGCCGCTGAGCGGCGGCTCATCGTCGGAGTCGTCATCGCGACGGGCGCTCTTCTCGCGGTCGGGCTGCGGCTGATCCTCACCTCAGGGCAGCTCCCTCCTCTGTTCTGACGAGCGGGCCGCGCTGACTTGTTGTCATGCTTACAAGTCGGACCTCGCCCACCGTCCCGCCTCCGCCCGCGCATCCCGTCAGGGCGAGCAGCAGTGCTCCTGCCAGTGCGATCCCTGCGGTCGTCCGCCTCATCGTGTCCCCCGATCACTCCGCCGCGGCACGTCGCCGGGCGCGTCACCTCGACGCCAACAGCAGCCGCCCGCCCGGACGGAGTCGTCCTGGCGGGCGGGCAGCCCCCGTCCCGGTCACGCGCGCGGGATGACCACCGAGACGCTCGCGCGCGAGGCGCCCGAGACGGCCGTGACCGTGCCGGTGCCGGCGGCGATCGAGCTCTTGCCCGTGCGGAACACCTTGGTCACCGTGGCGCCCGGGGCGACCGCGGCCGAGGACGCCGTGCCGTAGGGCGTCACGACGGTCAGATCGGCGGCCGCGCGGCCGGTGTTCGTCGCCGTCACCGTGACGACGACCTTCCCGAGGATCAGCCGCGAGGTCGCCTTCGCGGTGACGGAGGCGCCGGGCGCAACGCTCGCTCCGGCCAGCGCCGTCGTCACGCCGTCGACGCGCGCGGTGATCGAGACGGTGCCGGCGGTGGAGCCGGTGCGGATCCGGGGGAGCGCGGCGACGCCGTCGGCGCCCGACAGCACCGCGGCGGTCGTCGCTCCGCTCTCGAAGGCCGCCGGCCCGGTGATCGCGAAGCCCACCGAGCGGCCCGCGAGGGCGCGACCGGAGGAGTCGCGCACCAGCACGGACTGCGCGAGGTCGCGCGTCGTCGCGGTCGGCACGCTCTGCAGCGTCCCGCGCGCCTCCGCCGAGGCCGCGAGGGCGATGCCGTTCACCTCGATCTCGGCCACGCCCGTGGACCCGCCGTACTCGCCGGCTCCCCACGCCGTGAACACGAGCCGCAGCGCCGTCGTGGTCACCGGAGCGAACGTCGCGCGGTTCAGCACGTCGCGCTCGCGGCCGGGAGCCGCTCCGCTCACGGGAGTCCAGACGTCGCCGACCAGGTGCTCGACCCGCCACGACCGCGCGGGGATCAGCCCGCGTCCGTCGGCGTCGGCCGCGTCGCTCGCGAACAGCACCGAGGCGCTGTCGACGGTCACGGCGCTCGGCCAGCGCAGCTCGACGTGCTGCTCTCCGACCCGGGGCCAGGAGCCCCAGATCGTCGAGGCGGCGCCGTCGGCGACCGCTCCGACCGAGGTCCACGGCGAGGTGTACGAAGCGCTCGTCGACGAGGCGAGCGGAGCGATGTCGCCGACGTAGTCGGTGCACGGCACGGTCACGGTGACCGTCGCGGTCCGGGTGAGCTCGTCGATCCGGTCGACCCGCACGGACATGCCGGAGTTGAGCACTGCGCTCTCTCCGGCGAGCACGAACTCGTTCGCCTCGCTCGCGTCGCCCGGACGCTCGAGCAGGTCGCCGGCGTACGGCTGGCCCGGGTTCGAGCGCAGGATCTGCACGCCCGAGACGTCGCGGCGCACCTGGAAGGGACTCGTGTACGCGCCGCCGTCGGACGTCGTGTCGGCGCGGTCGTTGTACTGCGCCCAGTAGCGGATGCCCGTGTCCTGCGGGTCGTTCCAGGTGAGCGCACGCCGGCCGGCGGGTCCGGCTCCGAGGGTGTCGAGCGTCGTGGTGCGGGGTGCGCCGCAGACCGGCTGGCGGGTGTTCGGCAGCGTGCCCAGGCGCGCCAGCGACGGGGACGACAGCGGCAGGAACGACCAGGCGCCGCCCATCACGTCGGTCCGGTTGCCGTACTCCTCGCGGCGGCAGTCCGCGGGCAGCGGGGTGGAGGCGTAGTCGCGGGTCGTGGCGCAGTTCACGCTGTAGGCGTGCGGCAGCGAGAGGTTGTGGCCGAGCTCGTGCGCGAGGAAGTACGCGTCCGGTCCGGGCTGGAACGCGCGTCCGCCGTCATCGGGATCGCCGGACTGCTCGCCGTTGGCCCAGTTCGGGCACGGGTCACCCTCAGGCACCATGGCGACCAGGTGCTTGCCCGGTCCGCGCTGCCAGCCGGTCCTCTGCGCGATCCAGTCCTGCAGTCCGCCCGTGTTCGTGCAGCCGATCGGCTGGTCGACGACCTGCCAGTCGACGACCTGGTCGAGCTCGAAGCGGATCGCCCCGCTGGTCTCGCGGGAGTAGAACCGGTCGACGAGGTCGAGGGCGCGGACGGCGTCGGCGGTCGTGTACCCGCCCGGGACGGTGCCCTGCGGAGCGACGAGCGCGATCGTCACGCGGTGCGTCTGCACCTGGGCGCGCGCCGGGATCTCGACGTCGACGAAGTCGGCGTCGAGGGCGAGGGCGGCCTGCTGCGTCGTCGCGTCCGCCTCCGGCTCGATCACGGTGGGCTCGGCGTCTGGAGCCGCGACGGGGCGGTCCGGAGCGGGAGCGGGAGCGGCGGGAGCGGGGGCCACCGGAGCGGCCGCCGCTGGAGCCGCGGCGGGCCCTCCGGCGACGAGCCCGGAGGCCAGCAGCAGTCCGGTGAGCGCTCCAGGGAGCAGGGCGTGTCGTCGTCGCATGGTCGTCCTCTGGGTCGGTCCTCGCTGAGTGCCCCGAGCGGCAGCAGGCGGGGGCACGAGCTCCCGCCGACCTCCTCGCCGCTGAGGAGTCGGCTGACGTTACCGTGAACATCCGTGCAGGAACGGGCAGATGTCCCTCCGCGGCGGCCCCTTTCCGGGTGGGGACCAGAAATGACGAAGGCCGGGAGCGGGACCCCGGCCTTCAGCGACGATCAGATCTCGGTGTGCCCCAGATCCGCCGCGTCCAGCAGTCGGATCTCGGTCTCACATGCAGGGGTCGCAGGTGGGGGAGGGCCGGCCTTCCAGCCGGCCCGCGAGGGGCGATCCCCTCACACTCTCTAATGGTCTCGGCTGGCCAGGTGCTGGCTGTCAGGCTGGTTCTGGCTTGCTCGGGCGTGACTCATCACACTCTTGACCGCAGTGTCTTGCTGGGAACCTGTCCGCCCGGGCGGCCAAGACCGGCGTGATGCTGCGATGGCTTGATAGAAGGTTGTCCTCGACTTGGGTCGTGTGACTCGTTAGAGAGATGCCTCCGCGGCGCGTCCCACCCGGATGACCCCTGAGGAAAAGAGGCCGCATGATCGTCGCTCATCACTACGACTACGTCGTCGGAGTCGACACCCACGCTCGCACGCATACCTACGCGATCATTGCCACCAAGACTGGCGAGATTCTCGGAACGAAAGCGTTCCCGGTCACGGCGACGGCGATCGACAGAGCGATCGCCTGGGTCAGAAGCGTCACGAGTGGATCAGTCCTGTTCGCGCTGGAGGGCACCGGCTCCTACGGCTCGTCACTGGGTCGGGCACTGCAGCGCGACGCGATTGCGTTCTGCGAGATCCGCCCACCGAAGAAATCGAGCCGCCTCCGCGGCAAGACGGATGAGATAGACGCCATCGCTGCCGCGACCTCAGCGATGAGCATCGAGCTCGACGCGCTGACCCGCCCGAAAGCAGACGGGCTCCGCAACGCCCTCCGGGTCTCGCTCGACGCCCGCCGCGACATGGAGGTCCGTCGCACGAGCGCCCGGAACCAGCTCAACGCGCTGGTCCGCACCGCAGACTTCGGCCTCGATACCAGACGCGCGCTCACCGACCGCGGTGTGCAGCAGCTTGCAGGCTTAGATGCGGAGCGCACAGATGTCGCCGAGCGCATCATCCGAGCGGAAGCGGTCCGGCTGGCTTCCATCGTGATCGAACTCGGCCACCAGATGCTCAGGAATCGCGCCTCGCTCGCCGAGCTCGTGGAGCTTCTCGCGCCGGGTTTACAGCAGATCTACGGCGTTGGGCCGGTCACCGCCGCTGTTGCTGTCGCTGCGTACTCGCATCCAGGGCGGGTACGGAGCGAAGCCGCGTTCGCGGCACTCGCTGGGGTGAGCCCCATCCCCGCATCATCGGGGAACACAACCCGGCACCGGCTGAATCGAGGTGGCGACCGGCAACTGAACCGCGCGCTGGACGTCATCGCGAGAGTGCGAATGGTGTCCGAGGCCCGCACACGCGCCTACGTCGCACGCCGCACAGCTGAAGGGCGAACTGCTCGAGAGATCCGGCGCTGCGTGAAGCGTTACATCTCCCGGGAGCTGTTCGAAGCGCTGCAGAGCCGGATGACGCCGATAACGTCACCGGGATGACGCGCGAGGCGCAGGTTGCCCCCGTTACGTGGCGCAGTAGCGCCGCGAGGGCTGGCTACTCGCGGGTGGAGTGCGGAGCGCGATTCACGCCGTAGGTGTGGAGTGGGTCAGGGCCGTCGAGAGTTATCGACGTACCGGGTTCGCCGTCGAACTCGTCCGCCATGCGTTGCTCTGTCCCTCGGCCGGCGTACACGTCGCGAAGAACACTCGCCGCAGCACCAGCTGGCGCCGCGGCTTCACGGAAACGTCGCCGCCTGATGACCCCTACGGCGAAACCGACCGTTACGACAAGGCCCAGAGCCATGATCAGAAGTGCTTCGGACATCGAGATCTCCGATCGTTGATGTCGGTTCAGTCCAACACGCGCGCCCGAAGGAAGCAATCGTTCGGGGTGACTCTCCCCATGCTCCGGCGCTCCGTCCAGGTGCAGGGGACCGCCGACCGGGGACGTCAGTGTCGGCACAAGAACACGTCTGACCGCAACGGACCGCCGCACCCGATCATCGCCAACGGATCACAGCCAGCGGGCGTATCGCTGCGTCAACTTGACGAGAACCCATAGAAGGGTCCCCCGGGGAGCATGGCTTTAGTGGAAGTTGATCGTGGAGGGCGCAGGTGCCTTCCACGACTCTTCCTGATACGAGTGCGGGTCGTGAGCCTCGCGGGGCGGCTCCCCGAACGGATCCTTCGGCAGCGCCGTCGGCGCTGTGGTGAACTTCGCGCGGAGCGATGCGGCGATGGAGCGAATGCGGTAGATCACGGCGTTCATGTCGTTCTCCCGTTCGGGGTGATCAAGCGTCACCTGCCCGAAGCCTACCGACGTCGTTTCTCCGGCGGGGCGCGAGCTCCGCACGCGCAGCGGTGACGGAGCACCGCCGGCGGGAGCCGCTACGCGGCCGGATTACCCGTTTTCCTTACCTTGTTGCTCGGGCGGTTTCGGTGCAGTCGTAGTGTGTCGATCGTTCGAGGACGGCGGGTAGGGCTCCTGCGTTTTGGCCGCTGTGACGGCTTGTGAAGAATGGCCGCCCGCCGTCCACCCGATGGTTCGACCGCTAATTGAGAG
>NZ_PSWH01000014.1:0-82707 GCF_002932105.1 Rathayibacter sp. AY1C1
GCCGTAGGCGGGGCCTGCGGCGGGTTGGTCGGGGGACGAGGGCGGGGTGTTCTCCGGCGGGAGAGGTGTGCTCATCGCGCGAGTATCGCAGAGCGGCGACGGCCTGCCGCGACATCGAGACGTCCCGTCTCAACACGTCCCTCCCCCTCCCGCGGGATGCCGTTCGGGCACGCCGGACACGGCGTGTCGCGGACCGGAACGGCATCTCGCGGAGGGAGGGAGGACGGTGCGCCTCAGCGCAGCGACTCGAGCACGGCCTCCAGCTCGTCGACGGCGAAGTCGATCTCGGCAGCGGTGACCACGAGCGGCGGCGCCAGGCGGATCGTCGAGCCGTGCGTGTCCTTGGCCAGCACCCCGCGGGCCATCAGGGCCTCGCAGACGGCGCGGCCCGAGGCGAGCCGCGGGTCGATGTCGATGCCGGCCCAGAGTCCGGCGCCGCGGACGGCGACCACTCCGCGGCCGATCAGCGCCTCGAGGCGGGCGTGCAACTGCGCGCCGCGCTCGCGGGCGAGGGCCTGGTACTCGCCGGTCGCGAGCATCTCGACGACCGCGAGGCCGACGGCTGCGGCGAGCGGGTTGCCGCCGAAGGTGGAGCCGTGCTGGCCCGGCTGCAGGACGCCGAGCACGTCGGCGTCCGCGACCACGGCCGAGACGGGGACGATGCCGCCGCCGAGCGCCTTGCCGAGCAGGTAGACGTCGGGGACGACTCCGACCAGGTCGCAGGCGAAGGTGGCGCCGGTGCGGCCGAGGCCGGACTGGATCTCGTCGGCGATGAAGAGGACGTTGCGGCGCGCGGTGATCTCGCGGACGGCCGGGAGGTAGTCGGCCGGCGGCACGACGATGCCCGCCTCGCCCTGGATCGGCTCGATCAGCACCGCCACGGTGTCGTCGTCGATCGCGGCCTCGAGGGCCTCCGCGTCCCCGAACGGGACCGTGCGGAATCCGGGCGTGAACGGAGCGAAGCCGTCGCGCGCCTGCGCGTCGTCGCTGAACGAGATGATCGTGGTCGTGCGACCGTGGAAGTTGCCCGCCGCGACTATGATGTTCGCCCGGCCCGGAGCGACGCCCTTGACCCGGTAGCCCCAGGCGCGGGCGACCTTGATGCCCGACTCGACCGCCTCCGCGCCCGAGTTCATCGGCAGGATCATGTCCTTGCCGGCGAGCGCGGCGAGCGCCGTGACGAACGGGCCGAGGCGGTCGTTGTGGAACGCGCGGCTGGTGAGGGTGACGCGGCCGAGCTGCTCGCGGGCCGCCTCCAGCAGCACCGGGTGCGAGTGGCCGAAGTTCACGGCGGAGTAGGCGGCGAGGCAGTCGAGGTAGCGGACGCCCTCGACGTCGGTGATCCAGGCGCCCTCGCCGGTGGCCGCGACGACGGGCAGCGGGTGGTAGTTGTGGGCGGCGTGCTCCTCCTCCGCGGCGATGAGGGCGGCGGAGCGGGCGGTGTCGGTGTCGGTGATGCTCATGTCGTTCCTCCTGAGGGGACGATCGACTCTCCAGGAGTCGTCGCACTCGGCGTCGAGTGCGACGGATCGTGGACAGTGGAGGGTGGGTCGGCGCTGCTGGTCGCCGACCACGGGGAGTGGGTCAGCGGCGCAGCTCGAGCGTGCAGCACTTCACGCCGCCGCCGCCGAGCAGCAGCTCGGACAGGTCGACGCCGATCGGGTTGTAGCCGCGCTCGCGCAGCTGGCGCTCGAAGCCCGTCGCACGGGACGCGATGACGACATTGAGGCCGTCGGAGAAGGAGTTCAGCCCGAGCACGGACGCGTCCTCCTCCGAGACGAGGATCGCGTCGGGGTAGAGCTCGCGGAGGGTGCGGTTGCCCTCCTCGCTGAACGCGCTCGGAAGGTAGGCGATGTTCGTGTCGTCGAGCACGGCGATCGCGGTGTCGAGGTGGTAGAACGACGGGTTCACGAGCTCGAGCGTGACGACCTCGCGGCCGAAGACGCGGGCGACCTCGGCGTGCGAGTCGGAGGCGGAGCGGAAGCCCGTGCCGGCGAGGATCCGCTCGCCGACGAGGAGGAAGTCGCCCTCGCCCTCGTTGACCTCCTCGGGGACGCGGACGTCGAAGCCGGCCGAGCGGAACCAGTCCATGTACGCCGGGCCCTCGGGCTGGCGCTCGGGGTAGGTGAAGGAGGCGCCGTAGGCGATGCCGTCGATCACGAATCCGCCGTTGGCCGCGTAGACCATGTCCGGCAGTCCGGCCTCGGGCTCGATCAGCTCGATGGTGAAGCCGAGATCGGCGTAGGTGTCGTAGAGGGTCTGCCACTGCCGGACGGCGAGGGCGGTGTCGGTGGGGACCTGCGGATCCATCCACGGATTGATGCGGTAGACGACGGTGAAGTGCTCGGGACGGCACATCAGGATCGTCTTCGCGACGGGGGTTCGGGCGGGTGCCTCGGCGAGCACGGCGGTATCGGTCATTCGAGTCCTCCTGCGAAAGGATGCGGATGAGCGGACCGGGTCCAGTGGCTCCGTGCCCCGCGCATGACGCAACGGGATGGAGCACGCTCGCGCCCAGTCTTGCACGCGCCGATCGTGCGGTTCTCGCCGTGGAGCGCACGGAACGCGCGTGAACGGTGGGTGCAGCGCGGGAAAACGCCGCGGTTCTCGCGCGGGGCGCTGTGCTGCCGCCGCGGCTCCTCTTTCTCACCCTGAGGCACGGGTTTTCGGAGGGACGACTGAACGCCTCTCAGTGAGAAGGCCTTATCCCTCACTCTTGTCATCGCGCTGATGACATCTGTGAAATTCGCCGAATTCTGCCCTGAATGGGGGACTTAGTGCAGCGATAAGCGGCATGGGACGATCCCTCCGGCCCGACAGTCGTCGGCCTTCTCGCTCCGACGAATCCGGATGCCCTCCTCCATGCGAACGAAGACCCTCAGCGTCTCCCTTTTCCTCGCCCTGCTCCTCTCCCTCTTCGTCGCGACCCCGGCCCAGGCCGCAGGATCGCCGGCGGCGCCGACGAACGTGACCGTGACCGACAACGACTGCACCGATGCGGTCACCGTCTCCTGGACGCCGTCCGCGTCGGCGACGGCCGGATATCGGATCCACGTGTATGCCAGAGATACGGACTACTACGGCGAGGGCTACTACAGCACTTACTCGCTGAGTCTCATCGAGACGGGACGGACCACGAACGCGACGCTCGATCTCCCCCGTTCGTACGACGACTACTACTTCCAGGTGTCCAGCGTGTCCGACTTCCGTGCACCCTTCACGGGCGGCGCGGACGGCGAACCGCTCGCCGCATCTTCCAGTCAGAGCGCGCCCATCGAGGCATCGTTCCGCCACTTCTGGAACGTTCCCGCACCCGGCAACGTGAGCGTCGCGGCGGACCCGTCCGTCTATCTCGCATCCGCCCGCTGGGCGCGACCGGCCGCGAACGGCCAAGCCTGCAACTTCGACGAGTACCACTACACGATCGACGATCTCTCGTCGTCCGACGACCCGTCCGACCACGGCTACTTCGACGGCAGCATCCCCGTCTCGGACGCGTCCATCGACTTCCCCTACCTGCCTGTCCACAGGTACGAGTTCTGCATCTGGGCGTCTTCGCAGGACGAGCGATCCTACGATTCGGAATACCGCTCCTATTCCGACTCCCCTGTCTCCTGCACCTCGTTCGGAGCCGAGCCGTCGGCCCCGGATGCGCCGGGCGGGCTTCGCGCCTACCCGTCGGGCACCTCCATCACCCTCACCTGGAATCCCACGTACTACGACGGCGGCAGCCCCATCACGGGCTACAGAGTCAGCCGCAACGGCACCGACGCGGCCGGCAGCGGCCCCTGGTCGACCGTCGTCTCGGCCGACCGCCGCTCGCAGACCTTCACGAACCTCCGGCCCAACACGTCCTACACCTTCACCGTCCAGGCCATCAACGCGCTCGGCACCAGTTCCCCGACGACCTTCGTCCAAACCGCCGACCCCTACGTCGCCCCCTCCGTTCCCACGCGCGTCGCCGGCACCACGAACGACAGCGTGCGATCCGCGACGATCTCCTGGGCGCCTCCGGAGTCGGCCGGCAACCCGGCGATCACCGGCTACCGCGTCTCGCGCAACGGCGTCGACAACGCGGGCGCCGGTCCGTGGTCGACGACGGTCGCCGCCACCGCCCGCTCCTTCACGTTCACGCACCTGGCGGCGGGCGCCACCTACACGATGAGCGTCAGCGCGATCAACGCCGGAGGCGACAGCGGGGCGGCATCGACCGTCGTGCGCATCGGCGGCACCGCCCTCACCGCCGCGACCCCGACCGTCACCGGCACCGCCGCGGTCGGCTCGACGCTCACGGCGAGCGCCGGCACCTGGGGCCCCTCCCCCGTGGCCCTCGCGTACCAGTGGCGCGCGAACGGCACCGCGATCAGCGGGGCGACCGGCACCACGTACCGTCCGGTCGCGGGCGACGCGGGCAGGGTGATCACCGTCGCCGTCACGGGCTCGAAGTCGGGCTACGTCTCGACCACGCGGGTCTCCTCCGGGACCGCTGCCGTGACCGGCGGCGCGATCACCGCTGCTACGCCGACCATCAGCGGCACCGCGAAGGTCGGCTCGACCCTCACCGCGAAGCCCGGCACCTGGGGCCCCTCCCCCGTCGCCCTCGCCTACCAGTGGAAGGCGAACGGCACCGCTCTGAGCGGGGCGACGTCCGCGACGTACACGCCGACCGGCGCCACTCTCGGGAAGACGATCACCGTGACGGTCACGGGGTCGAAGTCCGGATTCACCGCCGTGACGAAGACCTCCGCGAAGACGAGCGCCGTGGTGGCGGGAACCCTCTCCGCCGCGACCCCGACGATCACCGGCACCGCGAAGGTCGGCTCCACCCTGACCGCCAAGCCGGGCACCTGGGGTCCCTCGCCGGTGGCCCTCACCTACCAGTGGAAGGCGAACGGCACCGCGATCTCCGGGGCGACCTCCGCCACCTACAAGCCGACCAGCGCCACGGTGGGGAAGAAGATCACGGTGACCGTCACCGGCAAGAAGGCCGACTACACGACGGCGACGCGCACCTCCGCCGCCACCGCAGCGGTCGTCAAGTAGGGGATCCGACCCGGGCCGCCGGGGGAGCCTGCTCGCGCGGACTCCTCCGGCGGCCCCGGGAATCCACCACCATCGTCCCCCGGACGGGGGCCCATCCCGCCGACACCCGCCCTCGCCCGGAGGCGGGCGGCGGCTAGCATTCAGACACCGTGTCCGCCGCGGCCTCCCGCGGATCCTGCCGAAAGGCCCGCCGTGCCCGCACGCCCCCTCGCCGCGATCGGCGTCTCCGCTCTCCTGCTGGCCGGCCTCGCCGCCGGTCCGGCCGTCGCCGCCCCCGATCTCCCGGGCGCGAGCGCCGCGCAGGAGGCGGCCGCCGAGGTCGTCCTCTCCGGCACCATCGCGCTCCGCGACGCCGATGAGGAGCACCCCGCCCCCGAGAACCCGTACTTCTACGTCCAGGTCGAGGACGCCGAAGGGGACGTGGTCGCCCAGGCGAACACGGGCGCGGACTTCTCCCTCCCCGTTCCCGGCGGCGAGCCCCTCACCGTCCGCGCGAACCTGATCGGCAGCGACGACTGGTACCCGACCTGGTTCGGCGACACCCCGGTCGCCGAGGCCGCGAGGACGACCCGGGGGACCGACGAGTCCGTCGCCATCTCCCTCCTGCGCAGCGCCGAGCTGTCCGGATCGGTCACCGCCGACGCGGTCCCGGGCGTCTCCTCCCCCTCCTTCGACGTGCAGGCCTGGTGGGTCGACGGAGGGACGTACTCGCTGCTCGACACCGTCCCCGTCACCGGAGCCCCCGGCGCCGCCCGCGCGTGGGACACGGGCGACCTCGCCCTGCCCGCCGGCGACTACCTCCTGCGCCTCGTGGAGCCGGGGTACCCCGCCTACGACGACCAGTACTTCTCGCGCCTGGCCCGCCTCGACGAGCGCGCGGTCGTCTCCGTGCCGCCGGGCGGCCGCAGCGGCATCGACTTCTTCCCGTCCGCCTACTCCTCCGACGTCGCCCGCCTCGCCGGGACCGACCGGTACGCGACCGCCGTCGCGGTGACCGCCTCCGGATTCGCCGACGGCGCCCCCGTCGTCTACCTCGCCAGCGGAGCGAACTGGCCGGACGCGCTGAGCGCCGGCCCCGCCGCCGCGAAGCAGGGCGGCGCCCTCCTGCTCACCGACCCGAGCGTCCTGCCCGCCGTGGTGGCGGCCGAGCTGCGCCGCCTCGCCCCGCAGCGGATCGTCGTGGTCGGCAGCGCCCTCTCCGTGAGCGAGTCGGTGCTCCAGCAGGTGAAGGCCCTCGGGATCCCGACCGAGCGCATCGAGGGCGTCGACCGCTACGACACCTCGCGCCGGATCGTCGAGGACGCCTTCCCCGACGGCAGCTACGAGAACGTCTTCGTCGCGACCGGCACCAACTTCCCGGACGCCCTCTCGGTCGCGCCGATCGCCGGCCGCCGCGCCGAGCCCGTCCTCCTCGTCGACGGCGCCCGCTCGCGCCTCGACCAGCCGACCCGCGACACCCTCGCCGGGCTCGACCCCTCCTCCGTGCAGCTGCTCGGCGGCGCGCCGTCGATCTCGACCGCCGTGGAGGCCGACCTGCGCGCCGCGAAGATCGCCGACACCGTGTCGCGCATCGCCGGGACGGACCGCCACGACACCAGCCGACACCTCAACGACGTCTTCCCGCCGTCCGAGCTGGGCGACACCGTCTACCTCGCGACCGCCACCGGCTTCGCCGACGCGCTGGCCGTCGGCCCGGTCGCCGCGAAGCAGGGCGCCCCGCTCTACCTCAGCGAGCCGACCTGCCTGCCGCGCAGCACCCGTGTGAAGATGCAGGGCCACGACCTCGATCAGGTGCTGCTCCTCGGCAGCCCCCTGACCCTGTCGGCGCAGGTGCGCTCGCTGTCCGCCTGCTGAGACCCGAGACGCACCGCACGAGCCCTGGAGATCCATGAGCGCCACCGCCGACCGTCCCCTCCTCGTCGGCATCGAGACCGGGGGCACGAAGGTCGTCGCGGCGGTCGCCGACGCCGCTGATCCCGAGCGGATCCTCGCGACGACGACCCTGCCGACCCGCGGGCCCGCCGAGACTCTCGCCGATCTGGCCGGCTTCGTCAGCGGCCACGGAGTCGACGGCACCGTCGCCGCGGTCGGCGTCGCCTCCTTCGGCCCGCTCGACATCGACCCCGGCTCGCCGACCTACGGACACCTCACCTCCACGCCGAAGCTCGGCTGGGAAGGCACCGACGTCCTCGGCCCGATC
The DNA here is from genome assembly GCF_002932105.1 of Rathayibacter sp. AY1C1. Taxonomy (NCBI): domain Bacteria; kingdom Bacillati; phylum Actinomycetota; class Actinomycetes; order Micrococcales; family Microbacteriaceae; genus Rathayibacter; species Rathayibacter sp. AY1C1. The sequence goes on from NZ_PSWH01000014.1 coordinate 7,244, forward strand.
GGTGCGGCCGCACCGGGCGCGCGGCTCGCGCTGGTCACCGACGTCAACGGAGCCGCCCTGGGCGAGGCCCGCTGGGGCGCCGGAACCGGAGTCGACGACTTCGTCTACCTGACCGTCGGCACCGGAGTCGGCGGCGGCGTGATCGCGGGCGGACGGCTCCTCGCCGGCAGCGGCTGGCCCGAGGTCGCGCACCTGCTGCCCCGCCGCCACCCCGAGGACGGCTTCGCCGGCACCTGCCCGTTCCACGGCGACTGCCTCGAGGGCCTGGTCGCCGGTCCCGCGATCTCGGCGCGCTGGGGCGTCGACGGCTCCCGCCTCGGCCCCGAGGAGGCGGCCGCGAACCTCCGCTTCAGCTCCTACTACCTCGCGCAGCTCGTCACGACGCTCGCCTACGTCGCGGGCGTGCGGCTCGCGGTCGTCGGCGGAGGCGTGTCGAAGACGCCGGGGCTCGTCCCCGCGGTCGAGGCCGAGGTCGAGCGGCTGATGGGCGCGCCCGGAGCGACGGGGACGGGCGGCGGGCGGATCCGCATCGTGCGCCCGGCCCTCGGCGACGAGTCCGGGGTGCGCGGGGCGATCTCGCTGGCGGAGTCCCTGCTCGCCTGAGCTCTACCCTCGTCCCATGAGCGACCGACCCGTCGACCCCTCCGCCCCCGACTCCGGTCGCGACGAGACGGTGGAGGAGCGATCCGACCGCAACTGGAACGAGATCCTGCAGGAGCTGCGGGTCGTGCAGACCGGCACGCAGATCCTGGGCGGCTTCCTGCTGACGCTGTGCTTCCAGCAGCGCTTCGCCGACCTCGCGCCGCCCGACGTGGCGCTCTACCTCGTGCTCGTCCTGCTCGCCGCGTGCGTCACGATCCTGGCGCTGGCGCCCGTCATCGCCCACCGGCTGCTGTTCCAGCGGCGGAGGAAGGCCGAGCTGGTGCGGTTCGGCAACCGGGTGGTCACGGTGTGCCTCGCGGCGGGATCGCTGCTGTTCGTCGGAGTCGTGGGCTTCGTGTTCGACGTCGTGCTGGGCGGGCCGGCAGGCCTCTGGGCGGGCGGAGGCGTGCTGCTGCTGCTCGCCGTGGTCTGGGCGACCGCGCCGGTCCTCCTGCGGAGGCGCTGAGGGCGGTGGAGTCTGCCCGCCCCTCCCCCGCGAGTCAACGGGGTACCCGGGTCCGCCGCGCTCTTCCTACCGTGGCCGCGAGGCGCGCACCGCGCCGACGCGAGAGGAGCACCATGACCGACCGGACCGAGCAGCCGCAGGAGAACCCGCAGAACCACGACCACGTCGACGACGCGGGCGTCGACAAGCCCTCGCAGGCCGAGGGGGACGACACCGAGGGATCGGCCGGCTGATCGCCGCCTCGATCCCCGTCCTCCCCGCGGTCGACAGCAGCGCGGCCGTCCTCGCCGACGGCTACCTCTTCGGGACGCGGCGTTTCGACGACGTGGGCGCGGACGCGTTCCGCACCCGGATCCTCGGACGGCCGGTGATCATGGCGCGCGGCATCGAGGCGGCGCGCTTCTTCTACGAGGGCGGGCGCTTCGACCGCGAGGGCGCGCTGCCCGGCTCGGTGCTGCACCTCCTGCAGGACGAGGGCAGCGTGCAGACCCTCGAGGACGAGCCGCACCGGCGGCGGAAGCGCATGTTCCTGGATCTGGTGGAGACGCCCGAGCAGCGGTCGAGGCTGGTCTCGGCCTTCGCGCGGGAGTGGCAGGCGTCCGCCGCCCGGCTGACGGGCGAGCGGGTCCGCCTCCAGGACGTCGCCGCGGAGGTCCTGGGCCGCGCGGTCCTGTCGTGGGCCGGCATCGAGGCCGACGAGGAGGAGGTGCTGCGGCGCACGGACGAGCTCCGGGCGATGATCGACAACGCCGGGCGCTTCGGCCCGCCCAACTGGGCCGCGCGACTCCGCCGCCGCTCGACCGAGCGGTGGGCGCGCGGCCTGATCGAGGCGAACCGGACGGCCGGACCCTCCCCGACTCCCCTGCACCGGATCGCGCACGAGAAGGAGGACGGCGGCCTCCTCCCCGTCGAGGTCGCCGCGGTGGAGCTGATCAACCTGCTGCGGCCCACGGTCGCGGTGGGGCGCTTCGTGGTGCTGGCGGCGCTCGCGCTGCACCGGCATCCGGAGTGGCGGGAGCGGCTCGCCGACCAGGAGGAGCGCGTCGCGTTCGCGAACGAGGTGCGGCGCTTCTACCCGTTCTTCCCGATGGTCGGAGGAAGGGCCCGACGGGAGCTGGACTTCCGCGGCGAGACGCTTCCCGCGGGGCAGTGGATGCTGCTCGACCTCTACGCGACGGACCACGGCTCGCACTGGGAGGCGCCGGGCCGCTTCGATCCGGAGCGGTTTCGGTCGCCGGTCGACCGCAACGGCTTCATCGCCCAGGGCGGCGGGCACTACGGAGGCGACCACCGGTGCCCGGGCGAGCCGGCGACCGTCGACCTGCTGTCCGCGGCGCTGGAGCTCCTGGCCGCGGGGCACCCGTACGACGTCGAGGACGGGCAGGATCTGCGCGTGAGCCTGCAGAGCTTCCCGACCGGGCCGGAGGACGGCTTCGTGGTGAGGTTCCGCTAGGGGCGGGCGGGCTCGGCTCGCGGCCTCGGCGGGCGGGCTCGGCGGGCGGCCTCGGCGGGGGCGGTCCTCCTCCACAGGCCGCGGTTCCGCGCGCTCTCCCCGGATCCGCTCGGGCGTTCCCCGCCCGCCTCGCCCGACGAGCACGCTCGGGGGATGCAGAAGCCGAGTCAGTCCTCCGGAGCGTCGAGCTCCTCGAGCGCCCGCAGCGCCTCGCGGGCGCGCTCGAGCCGATCGGCCTCGGGCTCGTCCCACCATGCCGGTCCGCGCTCGCCCAACCCGTGCTTGGCGAGCCCGACCCTCCTGCGCGCCAGCGCCTCCGCCTCCGCGTCCTCGTGCATCCTGGCGGAGCGCACTCCCGAGCGCCCGCGCCCGAGGTGCGAGGTGAGGCCGGCGACCACGTCCTCCGGCAGAGAGGGGTCGGTGCGCCGCCATCGGCGGCCCTTCACCACGAGCCAGCGCTCGTCGTCCTCGTCGCTCACTCCGTCACCGCCGCCTCGGGTTGAGCCGGTCACCGGTGCTCGTGAGGTCCACCTGATCCGGCAGGAGGAGCGCCTCGATCCGCCCCGCGGCGGAGAGCCGCAGCAGGTCGTCGACGAGGGCGCGCGAGCCGCCGATCAGCGTCGAGTCGAAGTCGACCTCGCTCGCGAGGTACCAGGCCCGGTCCTCCGGCCAGAGCGCGAGCGGAGTCTGCACGACGAGCCCGGAGGCGTCGGCGAAGCCCGCCGAGCGCGCCCACGCGGTGTCCTCGAGCACCCTGACGTCGAGCGAGAGCAGAGCCCCCTCCCGCCCCGGCAGCTCCACCGTCGCCGCGGCGGCGGTCTCGGGGTGCTCCCAGCCGGTCGGCCGGGTGTCGCTCATCCACTCGGGCAGCTCGTCCGAGGCGTCCGAGTGGGAGATCAGGACTCGCGACCCGCCGCTCAGCACGCCGAACCCCTCCCAGAACACGGCCAGGCAGTCCTCGGGAGCGCTCGTGTGCTCCGCGAGCACGGCGGCGACGGCCGCGAGCTCGTCGAGCGGGAGCACTCCGAGGCGGGGCTCCGCGTACTCGTCGGGATGCTCGCCGGTGAGCGAGTCCCACTGCGCGAGCGGATGCAGGAGCGTCCCCTCCCGCTCGGCGACCTCGCGCCACCGCCGGGGCGGGTCGTCGGAGGGGTGCAGGATCCGCACAACCGCCTCGAACAGCGGAGGGACGATCCCCTCGAAGCGCCCGAACGGTCCGAGAGCGCGCAGCATCGGGTCCGCCCGCGCGGCGTCCCGCTCGGCGCGCAGGGGCGCGTCCCGGGGTGTCGGCTCGACCATCGGCCCAGGCTAGCGCTGGACGGTCGCTCCGCTCAGGGCGGAGAGGGCCCGCTGCGGCCCCGTCTCGCGGGCGAGGGCCTCGGCGAGCGCCGTCAGCCGTTCCCGGGCGGGAGCGTCGAGTGCGAGCATCCGCCGCGCAGCCTCCGCGAGCTCTCCCCCGGAGGCCGCATTGGGGTCGAGCACGGCGGCGAACCCGGCGTCCTCGAGCGCGGCCGCCCCCGCGAACTGGTCCGTCGAGAACGGCAGGACGACGAGCGGCACGCCCGCGGTCATCGCCTCCGTGACGCTGTTGTTGCCGCCGTGGCTGACCGCGAGCGCGGCCCGGCGCAGGAGCGCGACCTGCGGCAGGAAGCCGCGGACCAGCCAGCCCTCGGGGACCTCGCCCAGGGCCGAGCGCTCGGTCGCGCCGGAGGCGAGAGCCACGCGGACGGGCCTGCCCCCGACCTCGATACCGGCCAGGGCCTCGACGACCCGGGCGAGCACGTCGTCGCGCACCGAGAGGAAGCTGCCGAAGCTCACGTAGACGACCGGATCCTCGGACGCGGCGAGCCACTCCTCGACCTCCCCGTCATCGGGCTCCTCGCGGACGGCGGAGCCGAGGAACGCGTGCGGCGGCAGCTGAGCGGTGCGGGCCGAGTCGTGGAGCTCGCCTGGGTAGTTGAGCAGCAGGACGTCGCCGCTCTCGGCGAAGGCGTCGGCGCTGGGCGCCGCCCCGGGGTCGAGGGTGGTGAGGGCGGCGTTCCACTCCGCGGTGAAGGAGTCGCGCACACGCTCGCAGAGGGCGCGGAGCGCATCGAGGTCGTCCAGCTCCGGAGCGAAGGCGTCCGGCCAGACCGGGGGGAAGCCGTAGACCTCGCCGGGCACCGTGAGCGCGCTGGGGTGGCCGAGCACGACGTCGCCGTAGGGCACGCGGAGTGCCTTCAGCGCCACGCGCGCGGTGAAGGCGAGGTGGTCGACCACGATCGCGTCGGGCTGCACCTCGTCGAGGATCACGCGCAGGCGCGCGGCGACGCCGGACGGATCCCAGAGCAGGTCGGTGAGCCGTTCCCGCGCCTGGTAGGCGAGGGTCGGGACCATCCCGCGCCGGGTGGCGTCGAAGAAGCCGCGGAGGGACGCGCCCTCGTCGGGCGCCTGCTCCTCCGCGCGGATCGTGCCCGGGTTGGAGCCGCGCCCCAGCCGGAGCGCGATGTGCTCGAATCCGAAGCCGTCCACGATGGAGCGCGTCGCGTCGCCGGTGGCCACGACGACGCGCTCGCCCGCCTCCTGCCACGCCGTGCCGAGGGTCGCCAGCGGCAGCAGGTGCGACGCGTAGTCGGGGCTGATGATCAGCAGGGTCACGAGGCCCCCAGCACGAGCGGCGAGCGGAGAGGACGCTCCTGGTCCGCGGTCGCGTGCGCGTAGACGCCCGAGAGGGCATGAGCCATGGCCTGCACCGTGTAGCGCTCGGCGACCATCGCGCGCCCGCGGGCCGCGGCGTGCTCGCCGAGAGGCCCGCCTGCGAGATCCAGTGCGGCGGCGGCACCGGCGGCGAGCGCCGCGGGGTCGGCGGTGTCGACCAGGAAGCCGGTCTCACCCTCCTCGACGTAGGTCGCGGGCCCGCCTGTCGCCGGAGCGACGACGACCAGTCCTGCGGAGAGCGCCTCGAGGAGGGCGATGCCGAACTCCTCCTTGACGCTCGCGCAGACGTACGCGCCTCCCGGAGCAGAGAGCCCCGGTCGGCCGTGCCGGATCGCGCCGAGCCAGCGGGCCACGGTCCCGTTCGGGCGGTGGCCGGCCAGGAGCAGCCCGTCGGACGCGACGGCGCGGATGCGGTCGAGCTGCTCGCGCTCGTCGGGGCTGGGGTCGGCGAGGTCGCCGCCGACCAGGAGCAGGTTGGCGCGCTCCCGGAGCGAGGGGTCGGACGCCCAGGCCTCGGCGAGCGCCGCCATCCCCTTCACCCGGTGCAGGCGGCCCACGCTGAGCAGCAGCGGGAGGCCGCGGCGGTGCTCGGGCAGCTCCTCCAGCAGGAGGTCGAGCGAGGCCAGGTCGCCGCCCTCGTCCAGCGCGACCGGCTCACCGGCGGCGGAGGCCCGTGCGGCCGACTCGCCGCGCTCGACCAGGCCGACGTCGATCCCCTCCGGGACGATCGTGTGCCGCTCCGGGTGCGCGGTGATGTCGACGCCGATCAGCTCGCGGATGGTCGCGGCCAGCTCCTCCCGCGGGAAGAGGACGGTGTGCGCGGCGTCGGCGGCCAGGCGCTGCACCAGGCGCACGCGGAACCAGAAGTGCTCGGCCGCGTCGCGCTCACCGAAGTCCGCGCGGGTGAGGGCGCCGGACGCGTCCAGGCCCGCGATCAGGGCGTGCGGGTCCGGAGCGAGGGTGAACACGACGGGGATCTCGAGATCCCGGGCGACCGCGGCCGCCGCGAGGGATCCGACGTCCGCCATCCGCAGGTGCAGCACGTCGACCCCGCCGGCCGCGCGCAGGATCCGGCGGATGCCGCGCTCGGCGGCGATGCGGCGGCTCCACGCCTGGGGCATGGCCACGGGCGGCCCCACGAACGGGACCGGAGCGAAGCCGTGGCCGGAGTCGGGCAGCTCGCCGAGCGCGCGCTCGGCCTCGGCCGGAGTCCCGCGCGAGAGCGTGAGCACCCGGTCGATGCCCTCCTGCTCGACGAGCGAGTCGCCCAGGCGCACCAGCAGGGTCGCGATGCCGCCGTTGTCGCCGGCGCCCACCCGCGTCAGGGTGCCGTCGATGTCGGCATGGACGAAGAGCTGCGCGACCGTCGGCCCGGCCTCCACGGCCGGTGCGGGGGCGAGGTCGCCGAGGGCGAGCCGGGCGAGGGGCCCGATCGGCGCCGCCTCCTCGGCCAGGCCGGTGAGCAGGAGGTCGGCGTCGTCGGAGCCGCGCTCGCCGAGCGCGTCCGTCGCGGCGGCCCGCGCCTCCAGCCCCTCCGCGCGATCGGCGGCCACGTGCAGGAGGGTGCGCTCGGCGATCGTGCCGGGCACGAGGCCCAGGGTCTCGACGAGCCGTGCCCGGGCCGCCGCTTCGCGCTCGCCGAGCAGCGCGCCCTCGAGCGCGACGGCGACGAGGTCGGGGGTCGAGGAGGCCCAGAGCAGGACGGTGCGCTGCGCGAGCATGCCGGAGAAGCCGCCGTCGCGAACCAGGCGCAGCAGCGGTCCGAGCGCGGCGGGGCGGGGCAGGCGCCCGCCGAAGGCCCAGGCGGCGTGCTCGCGGAGGTACGGGCGCTCGTCCTCGAGCAGCATCAGCAGCGCGAGGTCGGCCTCCTCGTCGAAGACCTGCGCGAGCGAGTGCACGGCCGCGATCGCAGTGAGCTGGTCGGAGGGGTCCAGGGCTGCGCGGGTGAGCAGGCGCACCGCGCGGCCGCCGCCGTCGCTCACCGCGGCGACCGTCAGCTCGTCGGCCATCCGGACGGCCTCGAGCAGAGTGGGAGCGGCGCGCACGGCGTCGAGAGCGGTCTGCGTGGCCATGGTTCACCTGGTCTGTCGGAGCGGAGAGTGCGACGGAGCGCGACTCCCGACCGCTGGAGCGGCCCAGGAGGAGCGGACCGGTACCGAGCATGCCGCGTGGGCGGCTGGGATTTCGCCACTTGCGTCGGATCTCCTCCCGCGGTACGGCCTCCTGTCAAGGGGGTGATGGCCGCAGTTCGTTTGCGCAACGCGCGAGGATCCTCAGCCGCGGGTCCACTCCAGGAGCCGCTCGACCGGCCAGGTGGTCACGATCCGCTCCTCCGGGACGCCGAGCCGCTCCGCCCGCTCCGCCCCGTAGTCGAGCAGGCCCAGCTGACCCGGAGCATGCGCGTCGCTGTCGATCGAGAACAGGCAGCCCTCCTCGAGCGCGAGCGCGATCAGCTCGTCCGGCGGGTCCTCGCGCTCGGGGCGGGCGTTGATCTCGACCGCGGTGGAGTGGTCGGCGCACGCCCGGAACACGGCCCGGGCGTCGAAGGTCGACGGCGGGCGGGTGCCGCCCTCGCCCGACACCAGCCGCCCTGTGACGTGGCCGAGGACGTCGGTCCGCGGATCCGAGGCCGCCGCGACCAGCCGGGCGGTCATCTCGCGGGAGGGCAGCCGCAGCTTCGAGTGGGCGCTCGCGACGACCACGTCGAGGCGGTCCAGCAGCTCGTCCGTCTGGTCGAGCGCGCCGTCCTCGAGGACGTCCACCTCGATCCCGCTGAGCAGGCGCAGGGGCCCGGTGTCGAGGCCCGCGAGATGGGCGAGCTGCTCCTCCAGCCGCTCCGCGCTGAGACCGTGGGCGACACGGAGCCGCGGCGAGTGGTCGGTGAGCGCCAGGTACTCGTGGCCGAGCGCGCGGGCCGCGTCCACCATCGCGAGGACGGGCGTCGCCCCGTCGGACCACTCGCTGTGGCTGTGGAGGTCGCCGCGCAGCCGTCCCCGCATCGCGCTCGCGGGCGGAGGAGCCGAGCCGCGCAGCTCCGCGAGGTAGTCGGGCACCCGGCCCGACCGCGCCTGCTCGATCACCGTGAAGGTCGTGTCGCCGATCCCGGAGGCCCGCCGCACGAGGGCGAGGTCGTCCCGCTCGGCGGACGCCATCCCCTCCAGCACCGCGGCCGCCCGGCGGAACGCCTTCGCCCGGTAGCGGGAGGCCCGCTCCCGCTCGAGCAGTGCTGCGATCTCCTCGAGTGCCGCGATCGGGTCCATGCGCCCGGTCTACCACGGCGCCCGCCGCGGCCTCACCCCCTCGACGGCGGCCTCGGCTCCGGCCCCCGGCCTCATCCCGCCTCGGCCCCGCCCCGGTCCCGGCCCCTCGACGCTGGGAACCGGCCGAGCCCCGTTGCCGAGCGCAGCGATCGAGATATATCGTGACTCTCGTCCACTCGCGATGTATCGCGTTTCAGAAAGGCACTCCGGTGCAGGAGGAGGAGCTCATGTCCCTCGAGAAATGGCTCGTACAGGCCGGCGAGACGAAGGTCATCGACCTCGACGTCGTCCGCTCGGTCAAGGTCGCCCTCGTCGGCGGCCAGATCGACGTCATCGCCCACGACGAGCCGACCGCTCGCGTGGAGGTCCACAGCGTCGACGGCCGCCCGCTCAAGGTCTCGATGGACGGCGACCGCCTCGAGATCGACCACGTCCAGCTCCGCTGGGACACCATCGTCGACGTCGTGAAGGGCCTCGGCCGCCGCGGCGACCGCGCCGACATCAGCCTCCTCGTCCCCCGCGGCGTCGACCTCAAGTTCGACACCGTCTCGGCCGACGGCCTGGTCTCGGGCCTCCACAGCGACGCCCGCGTCTCGACAGTCGGCGGCGACATCGTCGTCGACGGCCTGCACGGCGACATCGAGGTGAACACCGTCCACGGCGAGCTCTCGGTCCGCAGCCACACCGGCCGCGTCACCGCGCGCACCGTCTCCGGCGACGTCACCGCGACCGGCGAGCTCACCCGCTTCACCGTCGACGGCGTCTCGGGCAGCGTGTTCGTCGACGCCGAGGGCACCCCCGACCGGATCCAGGCCAACACCGTCAGCGGCGACCTCACGATCCGCGTCGACGAGGGCCTCGGCGCCCGCTACCGCATCAACACCGTCTCGGGCACGCTCCAGCTCGACGGCTCCGTCGTCAAGGGCACCTTCGGCCGGGGCTTCACCTCGACCACGGGCTCGCTCGACTCGAAGTGGGTCGACGTCGCCGCCAACTCCGTCTCGGGAGACGTGGTCGTCGTCCGCCGGTCCGTCGCCGCGTCCTCCGCCTCGGTGGGCGAGGGCTGGGGCTCTCCCGGCACCGGCCCCGCCGACGATCGCCGCCCGATGGACGGGAGCTCGCTGTGAGCCCCGTCTTCGCGCACGGCCGCCTGCGCCTCTACCTGCTCAACCTCCTCGCCGAGTCGCCGCGCCACGGCTACGAGCTGATCCAGGCGCTCAGCGAGCGCTTCGGCGGCACCTACGCGCCCAGCGCCGGCACGGTCTACCCGCGCCTCGCGAAGCTCGAGGAGGAGGGACTCGTCACGAAGGAGGCCGACGGCCGCAAGACCGTCTACTCCATCACCGACGCCGGCCGCGCCGAGCTCGCGAACCGCGCGACCGACCTGGGCGACATCGAGGAGGAGCTCACCGACTCCGTCCGCCGGCTCGCCGACGAGGTCCGCCTCGGCGTCGCGGAGGCGATGAAGAGCCTCCGCGCCGACCTGGCCAGCGCTGCCCGCGACTCGCGGGAGCCCGGACGCCGACCAGAGCACTCCGCCGAGGAGCCGCGCCCGCAGGACACGTCCGGCACCCCCTCCGAGCAGCCCGCGCCGGAGCAGGCCGCGCCGGCCTCGCCCGACGCGCGCACCGCCTCGCGGATCGCCCTGCGCGACGCCGAGGTGCTGCTCACCGAGTTCCGCGACGAGCTGCGCGCGGAGCTGCGCACCGCCGCCTCCTCGGGATCCGTGACGACCGCGAGCGTCGACGCCCTGCGCGCCGCGCTCGACGAGGCCCGCGCCTCGGTCCGCTCCACCCTGGACTGAGCCCGGACACCGTACCGCCAAGAGGGCGGGGATCCCGCCCGGGGTCCCCGCCCTCCCGGCGCTACTGCCGCCCGACCGCCAGCGCCTCCTCCTCCACGTCGAGGAACGCCAGAGCGCTCACCACCGCCGGCTCCTGGTACCGCCCCTCGGAGCGCGCGCGGAGCACCGCCTCCCGCTCGGCCGCGATCATCACGCGCCGGAGCCGGTTGTAGGCCTGCGGGAGCGGCTCCACGCCCTCGCCCTCCGGAGGGTTCTCCAGGGCGTCGGCGAGGAACGTCGCGTTCCGCCGCAGCCGATCGAGCACGCGGTCCTCCACTCCGTCCTGCGGCTCCGCGTCGAGCCGGGCGAGCCCGGCGGCCTGCGCCTCGGCGAGCAGCATCTGCTTCTCGACGTGTTCCTGCATCTCGTTCGGGGCCGGGAGCTTCAGGGCGCGGACGAGCCGCGGGAGCGCGAGCCCCTCGACGAGCGTCCCCGCCACCACGATGAAGGCGAGGAACTGCAGGAACGCGCGCTGCGGCGTCTCCGCGGGCAGGAGGAACGCGGCGGCGAGGGTGACCACGCCGCGGATGCCCGCGAACGACACCCCGATCGCGGTCGGCCAGGTCCATCCGCGCTGCTGCAGCCGGCGCGGACCGTGCCGGAACAGCAGCGTCGTCATGCACATCCAGGCCACGCGGCTCCCGACCAGCGCCGCGAGCACGGCCGCGCCGATGCCGACCGTCTGCCAGACCCCGATGCCCGAGTCAGCCGTCGCCTCCACCACCGACGACAGGCTCAGCCCGATGAAGAGGAACACCGCGTTCTCGAGCAGGAACTGGATCGTCCGCCAGTTGAGCGACTCCGCGATCCGCGCCTGCGCGGACTGGATGACCGGCGCCCGGTAGCCCAGGTAGAGCCCCGCGACCACGACCGCCAGCACCCCGGAGCCGTGCAGCAGCTGCGCCGGGATGAACGCGACGTAGGGCGTCACCAGCGAGAGGCTCGTGTCCAGGACGGACGACTGCACCTGCTTGCGCACGAACCCGAGCAGCACGGCGATGCCGATCCCGACCCCGCCGCCCACCGCCACGGCCAGCACGAAGTCGAGCGCGATGCGCCCGGGAGTGACCGTGCTGACAATCGCCAGGAGGGAGGCGTTCAGCGCCACCAGCGCGGTCGCGTCGTTGAGGAGGCTCTCGCCCTCGAGCACCGTGAGCATGCGCCGCGGCAGGCGGAGCCGCCCCGCGATCGCCGTGACCGCCACCGCGTCCGTGGGCGCCACGATCGCGCCGAACGCGAGGGCCGCGGCGACCGTGATCGCCGGGACGACCATCCAGGCCACCGCGCCGACCACCGCGACCGTGAAGACGACGAGCCCGACCGACAGCAGGAGGATGCTGTCGCCGCGAGCGCGGACGTCGAGGACGGAGGTGCGGATCGCCGCCGCGTAGAGCAGCGGCGGCAGGATCCCGAACAGCACCACGTCCGGCTCGACCACCACCTCCGGGATCCCGGGGACGAAGGAGGCGAGAGCCCCGACGGCGACGAGCGCCACGGGAGCGGACCAGTTCACCCGCCCCGACAGCCCGGTGACCAGGACGGTCACCACCACGAACGAGACGATCCAGACGATCGCGACGACGGGCTCCTCCATCGCGTCACTCCTCCCGGGCGTCCGCGCGCCACGGCCCCATTGTGGCCGCCCGGAGAGCAGCCCGGACAGCCGCCGGGAGGATGCGGCTAGCGGCCGGCCTCGTGGATGTCGCGCGCCTTGGTGACCTTCGCCGGGTCCACCGGGTTCATGCCGAGGACGATCTTGCCGCGCGAGTGCCGCTTCTCGAGGTCGTCGAAGGCGTCCTGCACCTGGTCGAAGGGGTAGAAGCCCGAGACGAGCACCCGCAGCTTCTGCTCGCCGACGAGGCCGACCAGCTCGCCGAGGATCTCGGTGTCGCGCTGGGCGGTCTCGGCGTCGGGCCAGACGGCGCGCAGCTCGATCTCCTTGCGGTCGTCGCTGGAGTGGAAGCGGCCCGCCGCGATGCCGAGCTCGTCGGCGAGGGCGTCGTTCTCCCCGCCGAAGTTGTCGAGGAACACCGTGACCCCGCCGGGCGCCGCGGCCCGGATGCGGTCGGCGATCCCGTCGCCGTAGACCACCGGCTTCACGCCGATCTGGCGGAGGTAGTCGAAGTTGCGCTCGCCGCAGGTGCCGATCACCGTCGCGCCGCGGAGCTTCGCCAGCTGGATCTCGAGACTGCCGACTCCTCCCGCCGCCGCGGAGACGAGGACGGTGTCGTCGGGTCCCACATGCGTGGCCTCCAGCGCGCGCCACGCGGTCACTCCGGCGAGGAACAGCGCGCCGCCGACCTCCCAGCTCACGGAGGCGGGCTTGGCGACGAGGTTGCGGCGCGGCACCACGACGTGGGTCGCGTGGGAGCCGACGAGCGCGTGGCCGACCACGTCGCTGCGGAGCTTGATGTCGGTGACGCCCTCGCCGAGGGCGACGACGACGCCCGAGAAGTCGGTGCCCTGGCGCATCGGGAAGGCCGCGGAGTGGTCGGAGTCGAACTGGCCCTGCCGGATGAACGCCTCCATGTGGTTCACCCCGGCGGAGAGCACCTCGACCAGCACCTCGCCCGCCCCGGGCTTCGGCCGCTCGACCTCGGCGATCTCGAGGACGTCCGCGTCGCCGAAACGGCTGTACTGGACGACGCGGGCGGCGGTGGGGCTCAGACGGGACATGCGCTCATCATCCGCCCCCGCCGCCCGAAGCCCCTGACCCCCGAACGGGGGCGTGCGACTCAGGAGGGGTCGCTCGGGCAGTACAGCTGGGTGCGCGGACCGGAGCGGTCGATGACGTGCTCGGACATCGGCCGGCCGCAGAGCGGGCACGCCTGCCCCGCGGGCGCCTCCTGCTCGGGCTGGTCGTACGGGCCGAGCGGCGGCGGGCCGATCCAGGGGAACAGCCGCGCGTTGAAGCGCTGGTAGAGGGAGCCGGTCTTCTTCCGCGTCATATCCTTAGTGTACTAACCATCAGGGCACGATGAGAGGATGACGTCGTGGAATCCGACCCGCTCGCCCTCCAGAACCAGGTCTGCTTCTCCCTCGCCGTCGCGGCACGCACCGTCATCGGGCTGTACCGCCCCGTGCTCGAGCCGCTCGGACTCACGCACCCGCAGTACCTCGTGATGCTCGCGCTCTGGGAGCGGAGCCCCCGCTCGCTCGCCGACCTCGGCTCCGCCCTCCGCCTCGAGCCGGCCACGCTCAGCCCGCTCGTGAAGCGCCTGGAGGCGAGCGGCCACGTCACGCGGGCCCGGAGCAGCGACGACGAGCGCCGCCTCGACGTCGCCCTGACCCCCTCCGGAGCGGCCCTCCGCGAGCAGGCCCTGCAGGTTCCTCCTCAGATCGTGGAGCGGCTCGACGTCCCCCTCGAGGAGCTCATCGCGCTCCGCGACAGCCTCACCGGCCTGATCGGAGCCGCGACCCGCGACGGCCGCTGACCCCCCGCTCGGGGCGTCGGCCGCGAGCACGCCGGCCGCCGCTCCCCGCCGCACCGGGAAACTCCCGGTCACAGCGCGGGATCAGCCTCCGCTCGGCCCGCTCCCGGCCGTCTTGACTGCCCCCTCGTACGGAGTAGTGTCATCGCTCGTGACACACGAGGGCCCCCCGTCCGCCGCGGACGGATCATCGGCCGACGCGACCGAGCTGCGCACCGCCAAGCACTTCTTCATCGGCGAGCCGCTCCCCAGCGACAAGCTCGAGGGACAGCTGCTGCAGAAGCGGCTCGCGCTCCCCATCTTCGCCAGCGACCCGCTCTCCTCCGTGGCCTACGCGCCGCAGGAGCTGCTGATGATCCTGCTGCTCGGCGGACTCTCCTTCCTCACCTTCGCCCCCTGGGTGGCCGCGTGCGTGGTCGTCCTCCTCGTCGTGGTGGTGCTGAGCTACCGCCAGCTGATCCGGGCCTACCCGTCCGGCGGCGGCGACTACGAGGTCGCCCGCACCAACCTGGGCGAGACCGCGGGCCTCACGGTCGCCGCCGCCCTCCTCGTGGACTACGTGCTCACCGTGGCCGTGTCGGTCGCCTCCGGAGTCGACAACATCATCTCCGCAGTACCCGAGCTGGCGCCGCTGCGGGTCGAGCTGGCCATCCTCTTCGTGGTGCTGCTGGCGGCCGTGAACCTCCGCGGCGTCTCGGAGTCGAGCCGCGCCTTCGCCGTCCCGACGTACCTCTTCGTCGCGAGCGTCTTCGTCATGGTCGTCGTCGGCCTGGTCCGCACCGCCTTCGGCGACACCCCGGTCGCGGAGTCGGCGGGCTTCACCGTGCAGGGCGAGCAGCTCACGCAGGCGGCCGTCGTGCTCCTGCTGCTGCGCTCCTTCGCGAGCGGCTGCGCGGCGCTCACGGGTGTCGAGGCCATCTCGAACGGCGTGCCCGCGTTCCGCGCCCCGAAGGTCAAGAACGCCCAGCGCACCCTCGTCGCGATGGGCACGATCGCGATCGTGCTCTTCGTCGGCCTGACCGCCCTCGCCCTGCTCTCGAACGTCCACTACGCCGAGAACGCCTGCCACCTGGTGGGCTTCGCCGACTGCGCCTCCACCCCGCAGCGCTCCGTGATCGCGCAGGTCGCCGCCGCCACGTTCGGCAACAACACGATCCTGTTCTTCATCATCCAGGCCGCGACGGCCGCCGTCCTGCTCCTCGCGGCGAACACCGCGTTCAACGGCTTCCCGCTGCTGGGCTCCGTGCTGGCCCGCGACGGCTACGCGCCCAAGTCGCTGAACACCCGCGGCGACCGCCTCATCTACTCCAACGGAGTGATCATCCTGGCGCTCGTCGCCGCGATCATCCTGCTCGTCTACCAGGCCTCGCTCACGAGCCTCGTGCAGCTGTACATCATCGGCGTCTTCGTCTCGTTCACGCTCGGGCAGTCGGGCATGGTCAAGCACTGGGTGCGGATGATCCGCAACGGCGAGGGCTCGCGCACCGTCTACACGAGCCTGGCCATCAACCTGTTCGGCGCGACGCTGACGTTCGCGGTGCTCGTCGTCGTCACGATCACGAAGTTCACCCACGGCGCCTGGCTCGTCTACCTGGTGATGCCGATCCTCGGCGTCCTGATGGCCGGCGTCTACCGCTATTACCGCGACGTCGAGAAGGAGATCGAGGTCGACCCGACCACGACCTTCGGCGCCAACGGCGACCACGCGATCGTGCTGGTGGGCCGGATGAACAAGCCCACGCTGAAGGCGCTCGACTACGCCATCGCGGCGCGGCACGAGACGCTGGAGGCGGTGCATTCCTCCATCGACGACGCGCAGACCGCGCAGCTGAAGGCCGACTGGGCGCAGATGGACATCGAGGTGCCGCTGCGCTGCGTGGCCTCTCCCTATCGCGACATCTCGTACCCGCTGATCAAGTACATCAAGGCCCACCGCCTCGAGCACGGCTCCGAGATCACGACGGTCTACATGCCGCAGTACATCGTCGGGCACTGGTGGGAGGCGTTCCTCCACAACCACAAGTCGCGGCGGATCCGCCAGAAGCTCCTGCTGGTGCACGGAGTGACGGTGGCGCTGGTGCCGTGGCTGCTCGACTCGTCCGAGCTCATCTACGGGCGCCGCTCCCGGCCGATCCCCGGCCAGACGCGCCGCGGCGAGCCGGTGCGCCCGGTGACCCGCCGCCCGATCCCGCCCGCGTCCTCGCTCCCCCAGGGAGCCGCCGGCGAGGGCGCTCCGCGCATCCCGCAGCGCCCGGCCGCGCAGAACCGGCCGCGCTCGAAGCGGCGCTGAGGCGGCGGGAGCTCCCGGCCGGCGGCGGCCCGGAAACGGGTAGAGGGCCCGCGGCGTGTGCCGCGAGCCCCCGATTTCCCCTTAGTGCCTTCCCCCGAAGGCGGCCCGCCCCAACGGGCCGTGTCCGACGCTATCGGTGGGCTATGCACCGGCGCATCCTCCTCGCGACGGATGCCCGTGCTCCCTTCAGACGACAGGCTCGCCCTCCGTCGTCTCAGACGACGGCCCCGCGCACCCCTCGGCCGGTGAGCCACCAGACCGCCGCGACGGCGACCGCGGCCGCCGCACCGCCTCCCACGAGCAGGATCGCCGCCCGCACCACGTGCGCCCGGTAGGCGGCGTCGAGCGGATCGATGCCCGCCCCCGCCAGCACGATCCCGGCGGGAACCACCGCGGCCGCGAGCACCACGGCCGCGGCCGCGATGCGCACCGGCTGCCGGCCGTCGGAGCGGAGCTTCCGGGGACGGCGACCGACGTACCAGACCACCGCGCCGATCCCGAGCCCGAGCAGCCCGAGCACACCGCTCGCGTACTGCGCCCACCGGAAGCCGGGGAAGGGCCCGAGCTCCTTCTGCAGCAGCGGGATCGCCGAGACGAAGAGGCCGCCCCGGTGGGTGAAGCCGTCCCACATCACGTGGCTGGCGGCTCCGATCGCGATGCCGGCGGCCGCGAAGACGAGCACGCGGATCCATGCGGCGGCCCCGCGGGGCGGCGAGCGCCGGGGACGCAGGCGCGAGCGGACCAGCGCGGGCGCGAGGTCGCGCCAGGCCGGAGCGACGACCGCGCTCCACAGCGCGAGGCCGAGCATCCCGAGCAGCAGGTCGACGGTGACGACGCCGAGGAGGGAGTGGGTGGACTCGCGGGCGACGGCGATCGGGAGGTACATGCCGATGTCCGGGACCATCGCGCCGATGGCCACGGCCGCGGCGGGGATCCGGCCGTTCGAGAACGCGAGCGCGACGACGGCGTGGCTCGGCGTGAAGGGCATGACACGCACGCTATCCCGGCGACGCGACCGGCGAGTGTCCGCGTCGCGAAGCGCGCGTCACCGATCGCGGTCCGGCTCCTGCGCTCCGCTCCGGCTCGTCGGCCTCCCGGGGCCGGCGGTCAGCCCGAGGAACGTGATCCCCAGGACCAGGAACACCGGCCAGACCGGATTCCCGAGGACCGCGAAGACCGCTCCCGCCGCGAGGAACAGCGGACCCGTGACCGCGTTCCAGCGCCGGGACGCCTCCTCCGACGACATCCGACCCGAACCCTTCCCGTGCTGTGCGCGCGCCATCCCTCACGCTAGATCGCCTCCGCGGGGCCCGCCTCCCCCGTCCGGCGGAGCCGCGCGCTCGGGGAGCTCCGAGCGCGGCGACCGTAGAATCGTCCGGAAGTCCGGCCCTCCGGGCCCAGCGGCGACGGATCGGAGCGGGTGTGCGGAAGGCGTTCGCGATCCTCCGCCTGGCCCTCGCCGGGCTGGGCGCGGTCGGACTCGTCGGCGACTTCTTCTACACCCTGGGCTTCCGCGCGTTCCAGATCGACAACTTCTTCGCCTACTTCACGACGCAGTCGAACATGGCCGGGGTCGTGGTGCTGGGCCTGTCCGGCCTGGTCGCCCTCGCGCGCGAGCGGGAGCCGCGCTGGCTCAGCACGGTGCGGGCGCTCGTGCTCACCTACATGGTCGTGTCGGGGATCGTCTTCGGGCTGATCGCGGTCGAGGCCAACAACCGCGGCGTGCGGGTCGACGTGCCCTGGTCGAGCGCGCTCCTGCACTTCGTGATCCCGACGCTCGCGATCCTCGACTGGATCCTCGGACCCGGCCGCCGCCCGGTCGCCTGGCGCGGGGCGCTGACCGCGCTCGGCTTCCCGATCGTCTGGGGCGTCATCACCCTGGTCCGCGGGGCCCTCATCGGCTGGTACCCGTACTTCTTCCTCGACCCCGGCCAGGTCGACGGCCCCGTGATGTTCGTGCTCTACGACGTGATCGTGCTGAGCCTGATCTCCGGCATCGCGGCGTTCGTCCTCGCGCTCAGCCGGGTGCGGCCGCTCGGGGCGGCGCACGCGTCGGAGTGGCGGGGGCCGCTGGCGCGGCTCCGCGAGCTCGTCAGCCGGGGACGACGGCGAACGGCTCGAGCGCCGTCTGCGCGAGGGTGACCAGCTCGTCGTCGCTGAGGTCCTGCAGCGAGAGGGCCTGATCCGCTCCGACCAGCCCGACGAGCACCGCCTCGCCGGTCGACGGCTGAAGATTGAGCCACTCGGTGATGCCCGCCTCGGAGCCGACGAGCGACCAGCGCGCGGGGGCGTCGGCCTCCCAGAACGCCTCGTCGAAGCGCAGCCACAGCGTCTCGACGACACCGGAGCCGAGGGCCGCGACGGCCGCGCGCTGCGCGAACGGGAGCGGCGGGTCGAAGGCGATAGCGTCCGTCTGGAGCACCCCGATCGGCACGGTGACCAGCACCCGGTCGGCTGTGAACGACTCGCCGGTGCCCAGGCGGATGCTGACGCCGGTCTCCGTGTAGCCGATGCCGCTCACCACGGCGCGCAGCGAGACCTCGACGTCAGCGAGCAAGGTGTCGACCAGGGGCGCGAGCCCGTCGGTCAGCAGCGCGTCGCCGGAGTCGTCGCTCAGCTCCTCCGCGGTCGTGGCGGCGGAGGCGTCGCCCAGTCCGAACCAGGAGGAGAGCTCCTCGGGAGCGGCGCCGGTGCGCAGTGCGGTCGTCCCGGCGAGGTGCGCCGCCACGCGGGCGGCGTCGCCGTCGCCGGAGCCCGGCTCGGCCTCGGCGGGGTCGGGCGCTCCGGAGCCGGCGAACGACTCGGCGAGCGCCAGGTCCTCCGGCTGCTCCGCTCCCCACTCGAGAGCACGGGTCAGGGCGTCAGCGCCCGTGGTGCCGGTGTCGAGGGCCGCGCCGTCGGCGTCGCTCGAGCGGACGTCGGCGAGGTCGACCGCGGTCGTGACGACGCCCGCGTCCGCGATGCTCTCGCGCAGGGCGGCTCCCGCGCCGGTGAGCGCCCAGGCTCCGGTCTCGACGCCGATCGGCCAGCCGTCCGGAGTCGCGGTGGCGATGCGGCCGCCGGTGCGCTCGCGCGCCTCGACCACGGTGACGTCGAAGCCCGCGTCGGACAGGCGCCGCGCGGCGACCGCTCCGGCGAGACCGGCCCCGACGATCGCGATCCGCTCGCCCTCGTCGGCGACGGCGCTGATCTCGGCGGCCGCGCGGACCCCGGAGCTCCAGGCGCCCTGGAGCGTGCCGGGTGCCTCCGTGTCGGTGGCCTCGCCCGCGAGGAAGACGCGGTCGAGGACCGCGGTGCCCAGGTCGGTGCGGTGCTGCGGTGTCGCGCCGACGGGCAGGTACGAGACGGAGCCGAGCGCGTACGGATCCTCGGCCCAGGCGGAGCGCACGAAGGCGGCCGGCGCGGGGACGGCGGTGGTGCTCGGCGTGGGCACGGGGGCCTTCGTGACCGAGCGGGTCGGCGTCGGACGCGACGGCGTGCAGCCCGCGAGGGCCAGGAGCCCGACTCCCGTGGCGGCTCCCGAGAGGAAGAGGCGGCGTCCGATCGTCATCCCGGACATCCTACGTTCTCGGCGTTCGGCCGGGGCGGCGCGGTGCTGACCCCACCCGGGCACGCGGCCCACTTCGAGGTGCTGGGTGACGGCGGGACGGCGAGCGGATAGCGTCGGGGCAGCGCGGACCGGACCGCGGCGACGGGGGACGCGGCATGGACACGACACGGACGCGGACCGCGACGACGACGGCCGGGGCCCCTCCCCGCAGTCACCTCCACGCGGTGCTGCTCGGCGCGCTGGGCATGATCGTGGTCCCGCTGCTCATCGTCCTCGCGACCACGGCCTGGTCCTCCCCCGGTCCCGAGGAGTACGTCCGCATGGCGCTCGGCTCGGTGGTCGCGGCGTGCGTCTCGGTGATCGGCGCCTGGTGGCTCGCCTTCGAGCGGCGCAGCGCCGGGGCACCCGGTCGCACCTGGTTCTGGGGAATCGCCTGCCTCGTCACGGTCAATGCGGTCTCGACCGTCGGAGCCGCCGCCGACCGCCTCACCGGCCTGATCACGGGCTGAGCGGGTGGACGTCCAGGCGCGGTCACCGCGCTCGCCTCACTCCTCGGCGACCGCCCCGATGGCCCCGAGTCCCGCCTCGAACGAGCGGCAGCAGCATCGGCGCCGGTGATCGCCCCGACGAGACGACCGAGCGGCTCCGGCTGTTCCGTCCCGCCGAGAGCGATCTGGACGAGCTGTGGCGGCTGTACTCCGACGAGCGGATCGCGGCGGGCGACCCCCTCCTCCGACACGGCTCCGTCGAGCAGACCCGGGCGGTGCTCGCCCACCGGACGGCGCAGTGGGAACGGGACGACCTCAGCAGCTGGGTCGTCCGGCTGCGGAGTCCCGAGGGCGGCGCGGACGGTGCGATCGGGATCGGCGGCTGCACCCTCCTCGCCGACACGGCCTGGAACGTCGCGTTCACCGTCCATCCGGACCACTGGGGCAGGGGGTACGCCCAGGAGGTCGCCTCCGCAGGCATCGCGCGGGCGCGGCGGCTCCGACCCGAGCTCCCCGTGACCGCGGTCGTCGCGGAACACAACGAGCGATCGCACCGCACGGTCGCTCGACTCGGTCTCGACCGGAGGTGGGAGGGCCCCGACGCGCACAGCCCCGACCCCGCGGCTCGCATCGTGCTCTTCTCCGACCGCCTCCTCTCCGACGATGAGATCGGCCGCCTCACGAGCTGAAGGCGCCGCGTGGCGCTGATCGCCGCAGGCAGCAGCGGAGCCGAGACGCCTGCGCGAGACCGGGACGTCACGTTCCGGTGCGCCTCCTGGCCCCATCTTTCTTCCCGGCGGGCGGCGCTGCGCACGAGTGGGTTGGTGGGCGGCGCGGCACTCGCGCCGACCCCTCTCGCGATCGCGCTCAGCGGCCGCCCGCGAGTCGGGGCAGGAAGGGCGCGGAGGTACTCGCCGGACCGGGCATCCGAAGCCGGTCGCCGCGAGGGGCATTAGCGTCGTCGGATGGCGAGCATCACGTACCCCGCACCCCTCCGCGTCGGAGGCCGGGTGGAGGTGCCCGCGCCCTCGATGGGAGTCCCCGCGTACCTGCACGACCGGCTGCAGGACGCCGCGCGCCGACTCGGCTCGGCGGGATACGACGTCCGGGTCCGGCCGCACGCCCTCCTCGGCGGACTCGTTCCGGCGTCCGCCGCGGATCGGGCCGCCGACCTGCACGACGCCTTCCGGAGCGGGGACGCGGTCCTTCCTCCATGGGGCGGCGAGCTCGCCGTCGAGCTGCTGGAGAGGCTCGACTGGCACGCCCTCGCGGAGGCCCGGCCCTGGTTCGTCGGCTGGTCGGACGTCTCGACGCTGCTCCTGCCCCTGACGACGACGACCGGGCTCGCGACGATCCACGGCGCCAATCTGATGGACGAGCCGTGGGAGCTGCCGGTCGGGTTCCACCGCTGGACGGAGGTCGCCGGCCTCGAGCCCGGGGCCGCGTTCACGCAGCACGCCGCGCCGCGACGCCGGAGCCGTCCGTGGGGTGCGTGGGCGGACGAGCCGCTCGACCGCGATCGGGCCTACGAGGAGCCGACCCGCTGGCGCTCGCTCGACGGGGCAGCGGACGCGGCGATGTCCGGCCGCTTGATCGGCGGATGCCTCGAGACGGTGTCCCTGCTCGCGGGCACGCCCTACGGCGACATTCCGGGCTTCGCTCGCCGGCACGCGCCGGAGGGCACCGTCGTCTATCTGGAGGCGGCCGGGTCCGACTCCGTCTCGGTGCTCCGGATGCTCACCTCCCTCCGCCTCGCGGGCTGGTTCGAGCAGGCGACCGGCGTCCTGATCGGCCGGACCGCGGGCGCGTCCCTGCCGGAGCTGAGCCAGGAGGACGCGGTGCGGCGCGCTCTCGGCGATCTCGGCGTGCCGGTGATCCTCGACGTCGACACCGGGCACCAGCCGCCGCAGATGCCCCTGGTCAACGGCGCGCTCGCCGAGATCGCGCTGAGCGGGCCGACGGCCTCGATCACGCAGCGGCTCGTGCCCTGACGGCGCGTGCGGAGAGATCCCGTCGAGCAGTGCCGCCGCCTCGAGGCAAGGCCGCCGCCGCCCCGGCCCTCCTCCGCCCGCCGAGCGCAAGGCCGAGCGGCGGGGAGGCGCCGAGTGGTAGACCTGGGGGCATGAGCAACGACATCCGCGCACTCGCCGAGGGCGAGAGCTACCTCGCCTTCTTCCAGGGTGGGCCGTTCGACGGCCAGACCGAGAACCGCGTCAGCACCGAGGGGGGCTACGAGAAGGAGGTCGACGTCTACGCCGCCGTCGACGGCCAGGAGACGCACCTCGTCTACAACGCCGTCTCCGCCAAGGAGGTCGGCGAGGCGGTCCACGTGACCTACTCGATCGACGCTCCCGACTCCGACCCGATCGAGGACCCGGAGGACCGCGGCGGCGGATTCCAGTAGTCCGCACCACTCTTCGGATGCCGCTCCGGCGTCGCGCTCAGCGCGGCCGGGGCGGCATCCGCATGTGAGGACGCGCCACTCCGGGGACGACGCCTCCCGCCGCTCCTAGGATGATGGTTCCTCACTGTCTCGGCCGATTCAGGTCCGCGTTCCTCGGGAGCCGCCGTGTCCGATCCGCTGATCCACCCGATGCCCCTCCGCGGCGACTCCGCCCGGCACTGGCTGCGGGCCCGCCACGCCGAGGCCGGGCCCGACCCCGCCCTCGCCGTCACTGGGCAGGAAGCGGCCGCCGAGGGCGTGCTCCTTCGCCGGATCTGGCACACGGCCGGCACGATCGACTTCCGCCCGAGCCCCCGCGCCGACCCGGGGTCGGTGGTGCTCCTGCTCCCGCTCGAGGGCGCGTTCACCGTCGCCAGCCGGGAGGAGCGCGAGTTCGTCGGCCGCGGCACCCTCGCGGTGCTGCCCGCCCGATCGGGAGCGACGATCAGCACGAGCGCTCCCAGCTCCCGGCTCGTCCTGGTCGTGCGGCCCTCGGGCGACGCGGATCCGCCCGCCGGCCTCACCGTGGTCTCCTCCCCCGCGGCACCGGTGCTGGTCGCCGCCGCGAACGCCGTGCTCGACGCCGGGCTGCCCATGAGCCCCGGGCTGCACACCGCGCTGCGGGGCCTCGCCGCGGCCGTCGTCGCGGAGTGACGGGAGCTGTCAACCCTCCCCGCCCCGGCCATCCGCTCGCAGGGACGTCCTCGAACATCGAGTGACGCCGATCGTCGGCGCCGGAAGGAGCACTCGCCATGGCCGAGATCACCGCCCACCACGGACTCTTCAAGGACACGGACCTGCACGTCGACGACACCGGCGGATCGGGCCGCCCCGTGGTCCTCATCCACGGCTGGCCCCTCTCGGGCGAGTCGTGGAAGGAGCAGGTCCCCGCGTTCGCCGAGGCCGGCTACCGCGTCGTCACCTACGACCGCCGCGGCTTCGGGCGCAGCGACAAGCCGCTCACCGGCTACAGCTACGACACGCTCACCGAGGACCTGCACACCCTCCTCACCGAGCTCGACCTGCAGGACGTCACCCTGGTCGGCTTCTCGATGGGCGGCGGCGAGGTCGCCCGCTACTTCACGAAGTACGGCGCCGATCGCCTGCACAGCGTCGTCTTCGCCTCGGCCGTCCCGCCGTACCTGATGAAGACGGACGACAACCCGGACGGCCCGCTCGAGAAGGCGCAGGCCGCGCAGATGACCGCGGGCCTCACGAAGAGCGAAGACGACTTCTACGACCGGTTCACCACCGACTTCTTCTCGGTCGACGGCGTGCTGAAGGTGACGGAGGAGCAGCGCCAGGAGGCGATCGCTCTGGCGAAGCAGTCGGCCAAGCACGCCGCCCTCGCCTGCATGACGGCGTTCGCGACCACCGACTTCCGCGAGGACCTGCCCAACGTGTCGGTGCCCGCGCTCGTCATCCACGGCGACGGCGACGGCACGGTTCCGTTCGAGGGCTCCGGCGCCCGCACCCACGCGGCGATCCCCGGCTCCGAGCTGCACGTCGTCCACGGCGCCCCGCACGGAGTGACCGTGAGCCACCCGGAGGAGTGGAACCGCGTCGTCCTGGAGTTCCTCGCGGAGTAGCGGCGGCACTCCCGCATGCTGGTCGAGCAGCCCCGCAGGGGCGTATCGAGACCCGTCGCACGGACACGGATCTCGATACGCGCCCTGTGCGCTGCTCGATCAGCAGGAACCGGTCACCCACGCGTGATGCTCGCTCAGCAGGAGCCGGAGCCCCCGCGTCAGCCCTTCTCCGCGCCCTCGGTCGTGTTCATGATCCGCCGCTGGAAGACGAAGAACAGGACGGCCACCGGGATCGACATCAGCACCGCGGCCGCGAGCTGCAGCGGGTACTGGTTGCCGGTGCCCAGCTGCCCCGACACGAGCGACGCGACTCCGGTCGTCAGCGTGTTGAGCTCCGGCGACTGCCGAGACACCACGAAGTGCGAGAACTCGTTCCACGAGCCCTGGAACGACAGGATGAACAGCGTCACGATCGCCGGACGCGCCATCGGCACCACGATCGAGCGGAAGGTCCGGAACACTCCGGCCCCGTCGATCCGCGCGGCCTCCTCGATGGAGAGCGGGATCGAGTCGAAGAACTGCTTCATGATGAAGATCCCCGCCGCGTCCACGATCAGCGGGACGATCATCCCCGCGTAGCTGTCGTAGAGGCCGAGCTGTTTGAGGATCAGGAACCGCGGGATCAGCAGCACCACCGCGGGCACGCTCATCACTCCGATGAACAGCGCGAACAGCAGGCCCCGTCCGCGGAAGCGCAGCCGCGACAGCGCGTAGCCGGCCAGCGAGTCGAAGAAGACCCGGCCGACGGTGACGAACACGGTGACGATCACCGAGTTGAGCGTCCACAGCGGCAGCGGGACGTCGGTGAACAGCCGCTCGTAGGAGGCGAACGACCAGGTCGCGGGCAGCAGCGACAGCGGGTTCGCGGTGGCGTCGGCGTCCGACTTGAACGACGACGCGACCGAGATCAGGAAAGGGTAGATGTACACCAGCGCCAGCGCGATCAGCAGCAGGTAGCCGCCGATCAGCGACGCGCGGCCGCGGGCGCCGAGGCGGATGCGGCGGTGCGGCACCGGTGCGGCGGGCTCGGGGCTCTCGGGGGCGCGGGTGCCGGGCTCGGTCAGCGTGCTCATCGGATGCCTCCCGTGGTGAGGGTCGTCGCGGCGTCGGCGCGGGCGGCGCGGCGGGGGCGCCGGCGCGGCTCCCCCTTCTCGCGGAGGAGCGCCCGCTGCAGGAGCGTCAGCACGACGATGATGAAGAAGAGGATGAAGGCGATCGCGGCGCCCTGACCCCAGCGGAGATCCGTGAACGAGGACTCGTAGGCGAGGTACGCCGGGGTGAGCAGCGTCTTGCCCGGCGCCCCTCCTCCGGTGAGGTAGATCTGGTCGAACACCTGCCAGGTGCCGATCAGTCCGAGGGTCAGCACGGTGAAGAGCGTGGGCTTGAGCATCGGCAGAGTGACCGAGAAGAACTTCCGGAGCGGGCCGGCGCCGTCCATGAGCGCCGCCTCGTCGATCTCGGCGCCGATGTTCTGCAGCGCCGCGAGGAACAGCAGCATGAACGTGCCCGAGGTGGTGAAGATCGCCATCGTGATCAGCACGCACATCGCGACGGACGGGCCGGACAGCCAGTCCCACCAGGTGAGGCCGAGCGGGGCGCCCGCGGCCAGCGGCCCGGAGCCGTCGACGCCGACGGCGCCCAGGAGCGAGTGCAGGACACCGGTCGGGTCGGCCATCCAGGTCGGCCCGTCGGCGCCGAACCAGCCGAGCACCGCGTTGACGACGCCCGAGGCGGAGAAGAGGAACAGGAAGATCACGGTGATCGCGATCGAGGAGGTGACGGAGGGGAAGTAGAAGGCGGTGCGGAAGAAGCCCCGGCCCCGCAGGATCCGCCGGTTCACCTGCACGGCGAGGAAGAGCGCCAGCGCGGTCTGCAGCGGCACCACGAGCAGCACGTAGTAGACGTTGTTGCGGATCGCGGTGCCGAAGTCCTTCTGCGCCAGGCCGGAGTCGGTGAGCACCGCGCGGTAGTTGTCGGCTCCGACGAACTGCGCGGTCGGCCCGAGGGGCGAGCCGAGCCCGTTCCAGTTGCTGACGCTGACCCAGAGGGCGAGGCCGATCGGGACGACGAGGAACACGCCGATCACGACGATCGCCGGGAGGGTGAAGAGCCAGCCGTAGCGGGCCTCGTGCCCGCGGATGCCGGAGCGGCGGCTCCGGGGGGCGGCGGTGGTGCTCATCGATGCGTCTCCTTCGACTCACGTGCGCGGGGTGGGGCGTGCCGGTCGGGCACGGGGAGGCGGCGGTCGGGTCCGCCGCCTCCCGGCCGGGCTACTTCGCGTTCGCGGTGTCGAGCGCGTCCTGCAGGTTGGTCTGCAGGTCGCCGAGGATCGACTCCGGGTCGCCGGTCGCGAGGCCCTCGAGCGCCGAGTTGAAGTCGGTGATGACGGTCGCCGCGCCGGCGAAGGCCACGGGGCTCACCGCGTAGTCGTTGCCGGAGACGAAGGCGGCGTTCTCGGGGTACTTCGTCGCGTACTCGGCGGCTCCGGTCTCGGTGGAGGGGATGACTCCGAAGGCGTCCGAGAAGGCGAGCTGCTGCTCGTCCGAGGTCAGGGCCGACACGAGCGACTCCGTCTTCTCGGCCGTGGCGCTGCCGACGGGGATGCCCCAGCAGTTGCTGAAGGTGAAGGTCGACTTCCCGCCGGGGCCGGCGGGGAGCTCGGCGACGCGGTAGTTCACGTCGGGGTAGTCGGCCGCGAGCGCTCCGTTGATCCACGGGCCCTCGATGACCATCGCCGCCGCGCCCTTGCCGAACGCCTCGCCGGACCAGCCGGAGTCGAGCGCGGCCGGGAACTTCAGCACGCCGTCGGTGAGCAGCGTCTTCACCTCGGTCAGGCCCGCGACGTTCTCGGGGGTGTCCGCGGTGACGGTGGTGCCGTCCTCCGAGAGGAGCGATCCGCCGGCCTGGTTCATGAAGGTGCCGATGCGCGCGTACTCGGCGCCGAAGGAGAGCCCGGTCACTCCGTTCGCGGTCAGCTTCGTCGCCGCCGACTCGAGCGAGGCCCAGTCGGTGGGAACGTCCGCGTCGGTGAGGCCGGCCGCCGCCCAGAGGTCCGTGTTGATCACGAGGCCGAGCGTGGAGAAGTCCTTGGGCTCGCAGTAGAACCGGTCGTCGTAGCTGAACGCGTCGCGCAGCGCCGGGTAGAAGGCGTCGGCGTCCCCGGCGTCCTGGGCGTACGGCTCCAGGTAGCGGTTGCTCGCGTAGGTCTGGAACTGGTCCCAGCTCATGTAGAAGAGGTCGGGCGGGTTGCCGCCGGAGAAGCCCTGGCCGAGCTGCTGCGTCAGGTCGCTGGCGGCGACCACGTCGACCGTCGTGCTGTTCTGCTCGCCCCAGGCGTTCACGGCGTCGGTGACGGCGGTCGTCTCGGCGTCGCCGGACGAGCCGATCATCACGGTGAGGGCGGAGTCGCCGCCCGCGTCACCGGAGTCGGAGCCGCTCGAGCAGGCGGCGAGCGGGAGCAGCAGGCCTCCGGCGAGGATCGCGGCACCCCAGCGTGCCGCGCGGTGGGTGGGGGTCATGGTCTGGCCTTTCGTGGGGAGGGGCGCCGGTCGGAGTGACGGCGCCTCAGTCGGCGGGGTGGTGGAGGGGTGTTCGGAGCACGAGGTGGGGCTCGATCAGGCGGTGGGCCTCGCCCGGCGCGAGCGAGCGGTGGACGACGTCGTCGCCGCGCTCGCCCAGCAGGAGCTCGAGCGCGCCCGCGGCCACCGCGTCGAGGTCCTGCTCGATGCTCGGCAGGCCGACGGCCGCGGCGACGGGGGTGTTGTCGAAGCCGACGATCGGGAGGGAGGGCCGGCCGACGGCCACGGCTGCCATCGAGGCGCCGAGCGCGAGCGAGTCGGAGACGCAGACCAGCCCGTCGAGCTCCGGGGTCGAGCGGAGGAACTCGATGGCCGCGATCCGGGCCTGCTGGACGTCGTCCTCGGAGGAGGCGGCGAGCAGTGGCGCGTCGCGGAACCGCTCGCGGTGCACCCGCTCCCAGCCGCTGCGGCGGTCGTCGCCGGTCGCGGATCCGCTCGGCCAGCCGAGGAAGCCGATGCGGGAGCAGCCGCTGTCGGCGAGGTGCGCCGTGGCCTGGGCGAGCCCGGCGGCGCCGTCGACGTCGACCCAGAGGTGCTGCGGGTCGTTGCGGTCGTCGACGCCCCAGGGACGGCCGAAGGTGACGAAGGGCACGGCCTGCTCGATCAGCCAGGCGGTCCGGGGGTCGCCGTAGAAGGTGGAGGTGAGCACGAAGGCGTCGACGTCGGCGCCGTCGCGGAGGCGCCCGATCCGCTCGATCTCCTCCTCCGGGCTCTTCGCCGTGTAGAGGAGGATGCGCATGCCGCGCGCGTCGGCCTGCTCGGTGACGGCGTGGAGGAAGCGGTCGAGCAGGCTGCCGGAGATGCCGTCGAGCACGCGGTCCATCCGGACGCCGATGGTGCCGGACTTGCGGGTGCGGAGGCGGCGGGCCGAGGCGTGCGGCCGGTAGTTGAGGTCGCCGATCGCCTTCTCGACGCGCTCGCGGGTGCTGTCGCGGACGATGTGCGGGCTGTTGAGCACGTTCGACACGGTCTGGCGCGAGACGCCGGCGGCACGGGCGACGTCCTCGACGGTCGGCAGTGCCATGCGTCCTCCTCGACGTGCTCTTGATCGTTCCAATCCGGCGGGATCCACCGGTTTGATCGATCAAATCCTTCGGTAAGGTTACCTCCGACGACGCCGCTGTCAACCGTCCGCCACGCTCCGGCACCTCCGGGGCCGGCGGAGGACGATCGGCGGCACGCCCCCAGCACCGACGATCCAGTGAGGAGTCGACCGTGACGACCGAGCGCGACGACCGACAGACCCCGCCCCGCCAGCCCCTCCTCCACGACTCCCTCGTCCTGCTCCGCGCACCCGTGCAGCTGTGGTCGGACGAGGCGGGCGAGGTCGGCTCCCGCCCCGTGCACGGGCTCTACCTCGGCGACGTGCGCGTGCTCGCGGGCGCCTCCCTCCGGGTGGGCGGCGCGGCGCTCGAGGCGATCGCGACCGGCCGCGACGGCGCCTCCTCCGCCCGCTTCACCGCGCTCGCCCGCCATCTCGACGACGCCGCCGCGGACCCGCGGATCCGCGTGGTCCGCTCGCGGGAGGTCTCCGCCGGCGGCGTCCGCGAGAGCATCCGCCTCGAGTCGGCGCTGCCCGACGAGGTCGCGACCACCGTCGAGCTGACCCTCGACCCCGACTTCTCGCTCGTGCACGTGGTGAAGGCGGGGCTCCGCGACGAGCCCTCCTTCGCGACCGCTCTGGTGGACGGCGGCCTCGACTGGACCCACGGCCCGGTCCGCGCCGAGCTGCGCGCGCCCGGCGCCTCGATCTCGGGCACGGTGCTCACCTGGAGCGTCGTGGTCCCGGCCCGCGGGAGCGTCGAGGTCGTGTGGAGCGTCGCCGCGGAGGACGCCTCCGCCGTGGTCGCCGCCGCGTCCGGACCGGCCGAATGGGCGGGGACCGCGCTCGAGACCGGCGACTCCCGCCTCGCCTCCTGGTGCCGCGCCGCGCTCGACGACCTCGACGCCCTGCGCATGGTCACCGTGGAGCGCCCCGGCGAGCCCTTCCTCGCCGCGGGAGCGCCGTGGTTCTTCACCCTCTTCGGGCGCGACTCGATCTGGGCGGCGCGGATGCTCCTCCCCCTCGGGACCGGGATCGCCGCCTCCACCCTCCGCGTCCTGGCCGGCCTGCAGGGCACCCGCCACGTCGCGGACACCGCCGAGCAGCCGGGCAGGATCATGCACGAGCTGCGCGCCACGACCCTCGAGATCCCCGGCGAGGGCGTCTCGCTGCCCCCGCTCTACTTCGGCACGGTCGACGCCACCGCGCTCTGGGTCTGCCTCCTCCACGACGCCTGGCGCTGGGGGCTCCCGGACGACGAGGTCGAGGAGCTGCTGCCCGCTCTGGAGGCGGCGCTGCGCTGGCTCCGCGACGACGGCGACTCCGACGGCGACGGGTTCCTCGAGTACGTCGACACCACGGGGCACGGGCTCGCCAACCAGGGCTGGAAGGACTCGGGCGACTCGATCCAGTGGCGCGACGGCACGCTCGCCGAGGGTCCGATCGCGCTCTGCGAGGTGCAGGCCTACGCCCACGAGGCCATGGCAGGCGGAGCGGCGCTGCTCGAGCACCTCGGCCGTGACGGCTCGGAGTGGCGCGAGGCGGCGTCGACGCTGAAGGCGCGCTTCGCGGAGGCGTTCTGGATCGACGACGCCGACGGCGGCTACCCGGCGATCGCGCTCGACGCGGCCGGGCGCCCGGTCGACACGATCACCAGCAACCTCGGCCACCTCCTCGGCACCGGCATCCTCTCCCCCGAGCACGCCGCCCGGGTCGCCGAGCTGCTGGTCTCCCCCGGGCTCGACTCGGGCTTCGGCCTGCGCACCCTGGACACCGGCTCGGGCGGCTACTGGCCGCTGTCGTACCACGGCGGCTCCGTCTGGGCCCACGACACCGCGATCGCCGTCACCGGGCTCGCCCGGGAGGGCTTCGGGGCGGCGGCGACGACCCTCTCGCGCGGACTGATCGCCGCGGCCGAGGGCTTCGGCTACCGGATGCCCGAGCTGCACTCGGGCGACCCCGCCGCCGAGGTGCACGCGCCGGTGCCGTACCCGGCGGCCTGCCGACCGCAGGCCTGGTCGGCGGCCGCCTCCGTCGCCGTGCTGTCGGCGGCGCTGGGGCTCGCTCCCGGAGGCGACACCCTGGTCGTCGCGCCGCTCTCACCCGCGCTCGCCGGGCCGATCCGCGTGGACGGGATCCGCTACCGCGGCTCCGTGGTGCCGGTGGACTGGGACGGCAGGATCTGAGGCGCCGCGCCGCTCAGGGCGGACCGGCTCAGATCAGGCCGGCTCAGGGCAGGCGCGCTCAGGGCAGGCGCGCCACGACCGCGCGCGCGATGCGCCGGCCCGAGCGGTTCGCCCCGATGGTCGAGGCCGTCGGGCCGTAGCCGGCGAAGAAGACGCGCTGATCCGTCAGCGAGGCTCCGTCGGCGACCGCGATGCCGCCCTCGCGCTCGCGCAGCCCGAGCGGAGCGAGGTGGCGCAGCTCCGGCCGGAAGCCCGTCGCCCAGATGATCGCGTCGGCGCGCGTGAAGGAGCCGTCCGGCCAGCGCACGCCCTCCTCCTCGATCGACGAGAACATCCCCCGCTCGTGCAGGAGCCCGCGCTCGATCCCGGCGACCACCCGGCGGGTGCGCTGCACGCCCGTGCCGCCGACGATGCTCGGGAGGGGCAGCCCGGCGCGGGCGGCGCGGTCCTGCTCGGCCACCGCCTCCACCGCCGACTCCATCGCCAGCTGCTCGCCGTCGTGGTAGACCACCGGTCGCCGCGTCGCCCACGTCAGTGAGCGCGCCACCCGCTCGAGCTCCAGCAGGAAGCCGATCGCCGAGGTGCCGCCGCCGACCACGAGCACCTGCTTCCCGGCGAAGTCCTCGGCGCGGACGTACTCGGTCGGGTCGATCTGCACGCCGCGGAAGCGGTCGCGCCCGGGGTAGTGCGGTACGAAGGGCGATCCCCAGGTGCCGGTCGCGTTGACGAGCAGGCTCGCGCGCTCGACCGCGCGGTCGGACTCGACGACGAGCGGCGACCCCGTGTCGTGCGGCGTCGCACTCGTGACGCGCCGCACCGACTCCGGACGGCGGATCTCGAGACCGAGCTCCTCCTCGTAGCGCCCGTAGTACTCGCGGACCACGTCCCGTGCCGGTCGCCGGTGATCGGCCGTGCGGAACGAGAGCCCCATCCGCTCCATGCCCGGGAGATCGTGCACGCGGTGCGCGGAGCCGAGCCGCAGGGCCTCCCAGCGGAACTGCCAGGCCCCGCCGGGCTCCGGACCGCGGTCGACGACGATCAGGTCGCGCCCGGGGACGAGGCCGAGACGGCGCAGGTAGTAGGCCACGGACAGACCCGCCTGGCCCGCGCCGATCACCACGACGGGACGCGGTGGGGCGACGCTGTCCACGGTGCTCCTGACGCGGTCGAGGATGGGCGGCCGTCCGGCAGATCGAGGCCCGGGGTGGCGTGTCCCCCGTCTGCTAAACTACCGCGTAGATTTCAACTTTCCCTGTCTGCTCTTTTCCCCAGCCGGCTCACTGCCCGTCTGGCCTGTCATCGTGAGGGGGTCACCCATGGGGCGCGGCCGTCAGAAGGCGAAGAACACCAAGATCGCCCGTGAGCTGAAGTCGTTCAGCCCGGCGGTCGATTACAGCGCGCTCGAGCGCGAGCTCAGCCACCCGGACGAGCCGGACTACTCGAAGTGGATCGACGCCGAGGACGACGGCGACGACACGGACCTCGTCGAGGAGCCGCACCAGAAGCGTGCGTGACTCCTCCCGTGAATCGGGGCCGCTCCCTCGGGGCGGCCCCGTTTCGCGTGCGGACGGCGATCCGGCGGGTGAGGGACCCGACCTGGAGCGCGGGTCGCTCGGCTGAGCACGTTCTCCCGCTTTCCGCCACTGAGTTCAGAATGTCGGTGCCCCCTGGGACACTGACCGGATGAGCACTTCCCCGCCCGCACGGCTGCCCGTGTGGCAGTCGGAGCGTCGCGGGAACGACCTCGACGAGGCGCGCGACTTCTACGCCGGCTCGTACAACGGCTCCGGCTTCCGGGCCGAGCGCTCGGTCGTGCCGTTCGCGTTCCGCTACACGACGACCGGGCCCGGGCCCGTGAGCCTCCACTCCGCCTCCTTCCTGGGCCGGGTGCGCGGCACGGTGGCCCCGAGCGACGTCTACGTCGCCCTCTGGCTGACCGCGGGGCGCGCCTCCCTCGACCTGGGGCGCGACGAGCACCGCCTCGTCGTCGGGCGCCCGGCCATGTTCCCGAGCGGCCGGCCCTTCGGCTTCGAGGCCCTCGAGTACCGCGACGCGCTCGTGCACTTCGAGGCCGCCCACCTCGAGGCGATCGCCGCCGAGCTGCACGGCACCGAGCCCGGCCCGCTGCGGTTCGCCCCCGTGGCGCGCGACACGACCGCCTGGTGGGCGGCGATCCGGCTCCTGCGCGACACCCTCGCCTCCGCGCACACGCCGACCGCGCTGCAGCGCGACGGCGTCGCCCGCATCGCCGCGCTCGCCGCCCTGCAGACCTTCGCCCACCGCATCGCCCCGCTGCCGGCCGTGCCGCCCTCGGTCAGCGCTCGGCGCCTCCGACGGGCCGTGGAGTTCGTGCAGGCCAACGCCGACCTGCCCCTCGGAGTGGCCGACATCGCCGACGCGGCCGGGCTCACGGTCCGCGGCGTGCAGCTGGCGTTCCAGCGCGCCTTCGGCGAGACCCCGCGGCACTACCTGCGCGACGTCCGCCTCGAGCGCGCGCACGAGGAGCTCTCGGCCGGATCGATCGGCTCGCTGGTGGTCGGCGACGTCGCCGCACGCTGGGGGTTCATCAGCGGCGGCCGCTTCGCCCAGCACTACGCGACGCGGTTCGGCGAGCTCCCGAGCGAGACCCTCCGGCGCTAGTCCCGCCGATCCCCGACGGCGGTTCCGCCGAGGGGCGTTCGGGCGTACTGTCCGAGGACCGCCCGCTGCCCCGCGGGCCGCGTCGATGGAGCCGCGAATGTTCGAACCCGGAGGATCCGCGCGGCCTGTCGCGCGGGTCGGCTACGTCACCGCCGCCCTGCTGGTCGGCGCGATCCTGGTGGGCGGCGCGGTCGGCGCCGCCGTCGCCCTGGTCCTCTACCTGCCCGGCGTCCTCGCCGCCGACGGCCCGCCCGGGCTGGTGAGCTTCGGCCTGCTCATGGGAGCGGCCTCCGGCGCGGGCATCGGAGTCGTCGGAGGCGCGGGAGCGGTCGCCGGCATGGTCGCGGTGCGCGTCGCGAGCCGCCGCGACGGCCCGTTCGTGCTCGGCACCAGCGCGGGCGCCGGCCTCGGCGTGCTGGTCGCCTGTGCGAACCTGCTCGTCAGCCGCGACGCCCCGACCTGGGCGACCGCCCTGCTCGCCACCGCGGCCGCCTGCGCGCTCTGCGCTGCGGGCTCGTGGCTGCTGACCCGGCACGAGCACTCCTGGGAGCGCGCGCACGCCGCACCGCGCTGATCCGCGGCGCCTCCGGAGGTCAGCCCGCGTAGGACCCGACCAGGCGGACCGCTCCGCCGTCGACGCCCTTCGCGCCCTGCTCGAAGCCCTCGAAACCGCGCGCGGCCGTCGAGACGCGGCCCGCGACCCACGACGGGACGCCCGAGCGCTCGAGGCGCGCGATCACGCCGTCGGCCGCCTCCGCCGCGACGACGGCGAACATGCCGATGCCGAGGTTCCAGGTGCCCTCGGTGCTCTCGAGCGTCGCGCCGGACATCCCGGCGAGCGCGCGGAACACGTCGGACGGGCTCCAGCTCGCCCGCTCGACCTCGACCCAGGAGCCGCGCGGCAGCACCCGGGCGAGGTTCGCCGCGATCCCGCCGCCGGTGACGTGGCTGATGGAGTGGACGGCCGGGCCGAGCTCGGCGTCGTCGAGCAGGTCGAGGAGGGGCCGGGTGTAGAGGCGGGTCGGCTCCAGCAGCACCTCGCCGACCACGCCGCCCAGCTCCTCGGAGCGGTCGGTGAAGCCGATGCCGCGCTCGGCGAGGATGTGGCGCACGAGCGAGTAGCCGTTCGAGTGCAGTCCGGAGGAGGCCATCGCCACCACGACGTCGCCGTCGCGCACGCGGTCGGCGCCGCGCACCTGGTCGGCCTCGATCGCGCCGACCGCCGCGCCCGCCACGTCGTAGTCGTCGGGTCCGAGCAGGCCCGGGTGCTCGGCCGTCTCGCCGCCGACGAGCGCGGTGCCCGTCTCGGAGCAGGCGCGCGCGATGCCGGCGACGATGTCGGCGATGCGGGCCGGGACGACCTTGCCGCACGCGATGTAGTCGGTCATGAAGAAGGGGCGGGCGCCGACCACGACGATGTCGTCGACGACCATGCCGACGAGGTCCTGCCCGATGGTGTCGTGCTTGTCGATCGCCTGGGCGAGCGCGACCTTGGTGCCGACGCCGTCGGTCGAGGTCGCGAGGAGGGGGGCGCGGAAGTCGCGGAGGAAGGAGACGTCGTACAGGCCCGCGAAGCCGCCGACCCCGCCGAGGACCCGGCTGTCGTGCGTCGCCGACACCGCCGACTTCATCAGCTCGACGGCGAGGTCCCCCGCCGCCGTGTCGACTCCTGCGCGGGCGTAGCTGCTCGTCTCATCACTCACGCGACGACCCTACCGACTGCCCTCTCCCGCCGCGGCGCGGATCCGGGTCCGCCGCACCGGCGGCTCCCGCTCCGCGCCCGCGGTCACGCGTCCCAGGCCACGTAGTGCAGCTCGGCGCGGTCGCGGCCGCGGTGGAGGTCGAGGTAGGACCGGGCGATGACCTCGGCCGCCGCGTCCGGGTGGCCGCCGTCGATGAGCGCGGTGATCGCCACGTGGGCGGCGTAGACGCCCCGGGGCTCGAGCGCGGAGTGGAGGTTGAGGACCCAGTTCCGCAGGCCCCCGACGCAGTCGCCCGCATCGACGCCTGCGACCGCTCGATCGAGCTCGGCCGGGATCTCGTCGAGGCCGCCCACCGCGACGGATCCCTCTCCCCCGACTTCACCCACGACGACCTGATGGCCCTGCTCTGGATGGCGGGCACGACCAGCCGCGAGTCCGCGGCTCCGCAGGGCTGGCGCCGCGTCCTGGACCGCAGCCTCGCCGGCGCCTGGACGGCTCCGAGCAGCTGAGCGGCCGCGCGGCTCCCCGACCGACCGCCCGGCCGATCCGCCGGTCGACGCCGCCCTGAGTACCCCCACGACCACGGATCCGCCCACGGCGAACCATTAGGGGATGAGTCCCCCGCGTGCCAGGATGGACCGTCAAACCCCCCCTGCTATCCCCTTGGGAGCCCCTCCGGCATGTGCGGAATCGTTGGGATCGTGTCCTCCGGACCGGTCAACCAGTCCATCTACGACAGCCTCTCCCTCCTGCAGCACCGCGGCCAGGACTCGACCGGCATCGCGACCGCCGACGGCAGCACCCTGCACATCAAGAAGGCCGCGGGACAGGTCCGCGAGGCGTTCCGCACCCGCGACATGCGCTCGCTGCTCGGATCCATGGGCCTCGGCCACGTGCGCTACGCGACGAAGGGCAACGCCGAGCGCGAGGAGGAGGCCCAGCCGTTCTACGTGAACGCGCCGTACGGCATCATCCTCGTCCACAACGGCAACCTCACGAACACGCGCGAGCTCACCGAGGAGCTCTTCCGCATCGACCGCCGCCACCTCAACACCACCTCCGACACGGAGCTGCTGGTCAACGTGCTGGCGAACGAGCTGCAGGCCTCGATGTCGGGCCGCGACCTCGACGCCGACGAGGTGTTCGACGCCGTCGCCCGCGTGCACGAGCGCGTCGAGGGCTCCTACGCCACCATCGCGCTGATCGCCGGCGTCGGGCTGCTGGCGTTCCGCGACCCCTTCGGGATCCGCCCGCTCATCGTCGGCCGCCGCAGCAACACCGGGGCGCCGGACGACTGGGTCGTCGCCTCCGAGTCGCTCGTGCTCGAGGCGCAGGGCTTCGAGATCGTCCGCGACGTCGCTCCCGGCGAGGCGGTCTTCATCACCCCCGACGGCCGGATGGCCAGCCGCCAGTGCGCGAAGGATCCGCGACTCATCCCGTGCTCGTTCGAGTACGTCTACCTCGCCCGCCCCGACT
Source organism: Rathayibacter sp. AY1C1 (assembly GCF_002932105.1). Classification (NCBI taxonomy): domain Bacteria; kingdom Bacillati; phylum Actinomycetota; class Actinomycetes; order Micrococcales; family Microbacteriaceae; genus Rathayibacter; species Rathayibacter sp. AY1C1. The sequence goes on from NZ_PSWH01000014.1 coordinate 44,021, forward strand.
CCGTGATGTCGGGCATCTCGGTCTACGAGGCGCGCCTGCGCCTGGGCGACCGCCTCGCCGACACCATCGCGCAGTACACCCCGGGCGGAGCGATCGACGTCGTCATGCCGATCCCCGACTCCTCCCGCCCCGCCGCGATGCAGGTCGCGCAGAAGCTCGGGATCGAGTACCGCGAGGGCTTCTACAAGAACCGCTACGTCGGCCGGACGTTCATCATGCCCGGGCAGGCGGTCCGCAAGAAGTCGGTGCGGCAGAAGCTCAACGCGATGTCGAGCGAGTTCAAGGGCAAGAACGTCCTGATCGTCGACGACTCGATCGTCCGCGGCACCACCTCCAAGGAGATCGTCGACATGGCCCGCGCGGCCGGCGCGAACACGGTCACCTTCGCATCCGCCGCGCCTCCCGTGCGCTACCCGCACGTGTACGGGATCAACATGCCCTCGCGCCAGGAGCTCGTGGCCCACAACCGCCGCATCCCCGAGATCTCGGAGGCGATCGGCGCCGACCAGCTGATCTACCAGGAGGTCGCCGACATGAAGGCGGCGATCCTCGAGGGCTCGGACGTCACCGACCTCGAGACCAGCTGCTTCACCGGCGAGTACGTCACGGGCACCGTCACCCCGGAGTACCTCGACTGGGTGGAGCGCACTCAGCTGAGCTGAGCTCTGCACAGCGCCGGGCGCGGCGCAACGGGTGCCGCGGATCCGTGCGCCGCTCCATGATCGGAGGGTGCGCGGCCCCGCGCGCATGCACCCGAGGAGTCCCCCGTGATCTACCGAATCCTGCCGTTCCTGCTCACCTTCGTGGCCAAGAAGATCTCGAAGTCGCAGAAGGCCAAGCGCGCCGCCGCCAAGCGCCCGACGTCCACCCCGAGCAGCAGCCGCCGCTCCTCGTCGCGCCGGGGACGCTGACGCCGCGGTCCCGTCCGCGAGCGCGAGCCGCGGGCGGGACACTCAGCGCAGGGCGGAGTGCCGCGGCCGCAATGCGGCCCGCCTCCGCCGGCTAGACCCGGTCGGACCCCGTCCGCGGGTCGTCCTCGTCGGACGTCGTGCGCACGTCGGGCAGGGCCTCCTCGGCCACGGGCTCCTCGGCCGCGTCCTCGCGCTCGACGATCCGCTCGGCGGTGGTCCGGACGACCTTCCGGCCGACGACCCGGTCGAGCAGCACCACGACGAGCCCCGCGAGAGCGCCGAACAGCGTCACGAAGAGCAGCAGGCTGAAGCCGAAGACCTGCCCGCGGGAGAAGCCCTGCGTCTCGGGCAGCGCGAAGGTCAGCACGAAGGCCGCGATCGCTCCGAGCCCGACGCCGAGGGTCAGGATGCGCCAGACGCGCGGGGAGCGGCGGACGTCGACCTCTTCGCGGGTGACCTCGGGGCGGGCGGGATCGCTCATGCCTCCATTCTCCCCCGTGCGGGCGAGGGCACTGCACCGTGATCGCTCAGAGCGCGTGCACCAGCCGGCCCGCCTGCGCGCGCAGCTCGCGGACGACGGTGCGGACCGAGAGCCGCTCCGCCCGGTCGGGCCGCATCAGCGCGACGATGTGCCGCACGGAGTTCACCCCGCGGAGCGGCTTCACCACCACTCCCGCGCCGCCCGCCGTGTAGCGCGGGAGCACCGCGATGCCCAGGCCCGCCGCGACGAACGCCTCCGTCACGCGGGTCGACGCGAAGCGCTGCTCCACCCGCACCGCCTCGCCGGACGCGGTCTCGATGTCCTGCATCACGCGCTCGAACGGGAACCCGTCCGGGACGCCGATCCAGGTCTCGCCGACCAGATCCGCCGCCGAGACCGTCGCCCGGTCCGCGAGGCGGTGCCCGGCCGGCAGGCCGATGTCGAGGGGCTCGATCATCAGCTCCGCCATCGCGAGGCCGCGGCCGGCCCAGGCGCTTCTGCCGGTGGGCGAGTGGGCGAGCACGATGTCGAAGTCGGCGGTCAGGTCGGCGAACTCGTCGGTGCCGGGGTCCGCGTCCTCGCACTGCACGACGAGTCCCTCGACGCTGCGGAGCGCGACCAGCGCGTTCGGGAGGAGCATCTGGCCCGCAGTGGGGAAGGTCGCGATGGTGACCTCGCCGATCGGGTTGTTCTTGAACGTCTGCCAGACGGCGTCGGCCCGCTCGAGCGCGATCGCGATCTCGGTGGCGCTCCGGGCGAGCTCGCGTCCCGCCGCCGTGAGCACCACACCGCGGCCGGAGCGCTCGATCAGCGGCACGCCGGCCTCGCGCTCGAGCACCTTAAGCTGCTGCGAGACCGCGGAGGGCGTGCGGTGCGTCGCCTCCGCCACGGCCGTGATCGAGCGGCGCATCGAGAGCTCGCGGAGCAGTTCCAGCCGTCGCACGTCCATGTAGAGAAACTACACGTCAGGTCAAGAACAGTTCGATTGTCCTACGGAACACGGGGCCGGACACTGGACGTTGTACACAGCATCCCGGCGGATGGATCAGAAGCCGCCGCAACGAAAGGCAGAACACTCATGAGCATCGCAATCCTCGTCGTCCTCAGTGGCCTCGCCGCATGGGGCACGGTGTCGACGGTGCTCGTCGCCAGCCGCGACGGCTACCGTCAGGTCCCCGCGCAGCACTGAGCCCCGCCGCTCCGCGACAGCACCTCATCGCGTTCCGACGCCGTCTCCCGATCGGGAGGCGGCGTTCTCGCGTCTCCGGGGGCTGGTGCCGCTCCTCGGGGAGCGCCTCCCCGCCGCGGCTCCCGGGGGTCGACCATCGGCTCGCCCCGCACACGACGACGGGCCCCCGACCGGAGTCGAGGGCCCGTCGTGCGCGTGGTGCGACTACTTCGCGGCGGTGCGGCGGCGCAGGCGCGCGACCGTCATGCCCAGACCGAGCAGCAGAGCGGCGATCCCGGCGGCGAACGCGGGGGTCGCGTCCACTCCGGTCTCGGCGAGGTGGTGCGAGCCGGCGACCGGAGCAGTGGTCGGCGTCGGCGCGGGGCCCGTGGTGGGCGGCGTGGTCGGCGCGGGCGTCGGCTCCGTGGTCGGTCCGGGAGTCGGGGTGCCCGCTTCGGCGCCGGCCGCGACGGCGAAGCCGACGCTGATCTCGGTGCCGGTGGTGTCGAGCACGAACGTCGCGGTGTGCGCGCCGCCCGCCAGGCTCTCGTCGATCGGGACCGAGAACGAGGCGCGACCGGTCGAGTCGTCGGTGACGGCCCGGGTCGGGTCGATCGTCGCGGTGCCGACGACGGTGCCGTCGACGCTCGCGGTCACGGTGGTGTCAGCCGCGGCTCCGGTGCTGAACAGGAGCGAGGAGAGGTCGACGGTCATGGTGTCGCCGACCGCGTACTCGCCCGAGTCCGGGACGTTGTCGGTCAGGCCGATCGTGCGCTGCACGGGGTCGGGGCTGACGGTGCCGAGGTCCTGGATGTAGCCGACGAAGGCGTCCAGGTCGATGCGGCCGGAGTCGGCCGTGCCGGTGCCCTCGGTGAAGGTGCTGAAGCCGTCGCCGCCGCTCGCGAGGAAGCTGCTGGTCACGACGGTGAAGGTCGCGGCCGGGTCGATCGGCTCGTTCTGGAAGAACACCTGCGAGATGCGCGAGCCCTCGGGCGCCGTCGCGTCGAAGACGTAGGTGAGGTCCTTCGAGGTGGAGAGGTTCAGCTGCGGGTGGCTGGAGCTGCCCACCCACTGCTCCTCGAGCAGGTCGGAGATCTGCTCGCCGGTCAGCTGCAGGGTCACCAGGGTGTTCGCGAAGGGCTGGGCGTCGGAGGCCTCGGCGTAGGTGACCACGCCGTCCGCGTCGCCGGGCTGGTCCGGAGTCGCGGTGTAGGACAGGTCGTCGCGCAGGCCGCCCGCGTTCGAGAAGGCGATCTGCGTGCCGAGCTCACGGGTGGCCCAGAGCTGGGCGTCCGAGACGAGGTTGCCGAGGGTCGACTCCGAGCCGCGGTTGGTCGTGGTGCCGTCCGGGCGGTAGGCGCGCGAGATGTCCTCGGTGATGGTGCCGACCTTCACGCTGCCCTCGCGGACGGCGACGGCCTGGGCGTCGGCGACGATGGTCTCGACCTCGGGGTCGGGCTCGAAGGCACCGACGACGATCGTCTTGGCCGGGTCGTCGGAGGTCGGGTCGTCGACGACCTTCGTCAGCGGCACGACCTCGCTGGTGAGCGAGGTGAGCTGCTTGGTCGCCGGGTCGACGGTCAGGGACATGCGGCCGATGTTCTCGGCGTAGCTGCCGGTCTGCGACACGACGGTCGGGAAGGCCCGGCCCGCGTCGATGCCCGCGTCGTACTCCTGGTGGCTGTGGCCCGAGACGATCGCGTCGACGTTCGGGGCGACCGCGTTGACGATCGCGCCGAACTTGGGGTCCGCCTCCGGAGTGTTCAGCTCGGCCGCGTCGGCGTCGGCTCCCTCGTGCAGGAGCAGGACGACCACGTCTGCCTCGTCGTTGGCGGCGTCGCCGTCCTGGAGCTGCGCGGCGACCTCGTTGACGTTCTCGGCGATCGGCTCGATGGAGAGCGTCGAGATCGTGGCGGGGCTGACGAGCTTGCCGAGGTCCTCGGTGATCGCGCCGATGAAGGCGACGGAGACGCCGTCCTGCTCGGTGATCACGTACGGGGAGTAGGCGCGCTCGCCGGTCGCGGTGTCGTAGAGGTTCGCGTTCACGTAGGGGAACGCCGAGGCGTCCACGACGCGGCCGTCGACGTCGGCGCGGCCCTGGTCGAACTCGTGGTTGCCCAGGGTGCTGACGTCGAGGCCCATCGCGTTCAGCGAGTCGAGCGTGGGGATGTCGCCCTGCACCTTCGACACGAAGGTCGAGGCGCCGATGTTGTCGCCGGCCGAGACGAACAGCGTGTTCGGGTTGGCGGCGCGGTAGGAGTCGACGGCACCGGCGAGCACGGCGGCTCCGGCGACGGCGCGGTCGGCGGCGAGCCGCCCGTGGAAGTCGTTGATCGAGAGGATGTCGATGGCGACATCGCCCTCGGCCGCCGCGGCGGGCGTGGCGCCGAGGAGGGCCGCTCCGGCGACGGCGCCGACGGCGGTCGCGGAGAGGAGTCGGGTGAGGCCGCGTCGGCCCGGGGAAGTACTGCGCATCGTGAAGGGGACTCCAAGCATCGAGCGGTGGATCCGGAGAGGATTCGTGCCGCGTGAGGGGGTTATTCCCAGACAACCCGACGGCGGAGCCCAGGTCAAACGTTCTGGAGACGGCTCGCCGCCGCGTTTACGAGAAGTTAACTCGCCGACGCTCAGCCGACGCGCAGGATGGGAAGGAACGGCGTGAGGTCCGCGCGCACTCCGGAGGCGTGAATCCGCCCGCTCGCGAGACCCTCGCTCCACGGCAGCGAGCCGGTCGCGAGCGGCAGCCAGGTCGCCGCGTCCATCTCGATCACGTTCGGCGGAGTCCCGCGGGTGTGGCCCGGGCCCTCGACGCACTGGGCCGCGCCGAACGGCGGAACGCGCACCTCGACGCTGCGCCCGGGGACGTTCGTCTCGATGATCTGCAGGAGGAACCGCACCGCCGTCGCCGTCGTGTTCCGGTCCGCTCCTCCGGCGAGCGCCGCCCGCACCGCGGACTGCCCGCTCGCCTCGTCGATCCTGCCCTTGGCCATCCACCCATCCTGCCGCCGCCGCTCGCTCCCGGAGGCCTCCGCGGGGCTCCGCCCGGCGTGTCGGCGTCCGCAGCGCCGCCCTGCGGAGGAGGACGTCACAGGGACCAGCCCCGGCGCGGGGCGCCCTATCCTGTCAGGGTGAAGATCCTCGTCCTCGGTTCGGGTGCCCGTGAGCACGCCATCATCACGGCTCTCCTCGCGGAGGAGGAGCACCACGAGATCATCGCGGCGCCCGGCAACGCCGGCATCGCGCGCGACGTCGAGGTCATCCACTTCGACACGAACAGCCCCCGGCTGGTCAGCGACTTCGCGGTGGAGCAGGGCATCGAGCTCGTCGTCATCGGCCCCGAGGCGCCCCTGGTCGCCGGAGTCGCCGACGCGCTCCGCAAGCGCCGCATCCCCACCTTCGGCCCCGACCGGGCCGCCGCCGCACTCGAGGGCTCGAAGACCTTCGCGAAGCGCGTGATGGACATGGCCCGCGTGCCCACCGGCCGCGCGACCCGCGTCTCCACCCTGGTCGACGCCACCCGCGCCATCGACGAGTACGGACTCCCCTCGGTCGTCAAGGCCGACGGCCTCGCCGCGGGCAAGGGCGTCCTGGTGACGGAGTCGCGCAGCGCCGCGATCGCGCACGCCGAGTTCTGGCTGCAGTCCGGCGACGTCCTCATCGAGGAGTTCCTCGCCGGCCAGGAGGTCTCCCTCTTCCTCCTCTCCGACGGCCACGACGTCGTCCCCCTCTCCCCCGCGCAGGACTTCAAGCGCCTGAGCGACGGCGACGAGGGGCCGAACACCGGCGGCATGGGCGCCTACTCCCCGCTCCCCTGGCTCGCCGACCGCTGGGAGAGCGAGCGCGCCTTCGTCGACGAGGTGATCGACACGGTCGCCATCCCGACCATCCGCCAGCTCGAGCGCGAGCGCACCCCCTTCGTCGGACTCCTCTACTGCGGCCTCATCGTGACCGACGCGGGCCTGCGCGTGATCGAGTTCAACGCCCGCTTCGGAGACCCCGAGACCCAGGTCGTCCTCCCCCGCCTCGCCTCCCCGCTGTCCGCGCTGCTGCACGCGGCGGCCACCGGCGCGCTCGCCTCCGTCCCGTGGCCCGCGTTCACGGACGAGGTCGCCGTCACCGTCGTCCTCGCGAGCGAGGGCTACCCCGAGAACGCCGTCACCGGACGGACCATCACCGGACTCGACGCGGCGGCGGACGTCCCCGGCGTCACCATCGCCCACGCGGCGACCCAGCTGGTCGACGGGAGCTTCGTCGCCACCGGCGGCCGCGTGCTCAACGTCGTCGCGCGCGGCGCCGACTTCGCCGAGGCGCGGGAGCGGGCGTACCGTGCGCTCGACCTGATCCACCTCGACGGCGGGCTGTATCGGAGCGACATCGCGGCGAAGGTCGCGCAGTAGCGCGACCTCAGCGTGATGTCGGCCACGCCGCTCCCCGCGCGGCGTGGCGCAGTCAGCTGGGAGAGTGGCCGGGTCTCGGGGAGCGATCGGCGCGTACGACACGCTCGGCACGCGTTCCGGTCGACGCCTCGAGGGTGGCCGGGGGTGGAGTGGACCCGCGCTCGGACTCGGACCTCCGCGACACGGGCTCGCGGCGGAGGTCGGTCGCCTCGCGGGGGGGCGGGTCAGGCCAGGGTGCGGAGGGCCTCGGCGAGGTGGGGGTGCGCGAAGGCGAAGCCGGCGTCCTCGAGGCGGGCGGGCACGACCCAGCGGGACTTGAGCAGGAGCTCGGATTCGGTGCGGAGCAGGAGCGTCGCGGGCTCGAGGACGAAGCGCGGAGCCGGGACGCCGATCCGGCGGCCCACGGCGGCGCGGAGCAGCCGGGAGAGCTCGGTGTTGTCGCTCGGATTCGGCGACGCGAGATTCACCGGCCCGCCGAGGGTCGACTCCTCGAGGAAGCGGATCGACCGGTGGACGTCCTCCACGTGGATCCAGCTGAAGTGCTGACGGCCGCGGGTGCGCCGGTGCTCGTGGTGCACGCCGGCCTCGCGTCGCGCGCGCGTCGAGGGCCACGGCCCGTCGAACTGCGGACCGCCGAGGCCGAGCCGCGCCAGCCGCAGCAGGATCGCCGTCGCCGGACCGTCTCCGAGCACGATGGACATCCGCAGCGCCACGCGCCGCACGCCGGGCGTCTCCCCGGCGAAGAACTCCGACTCCCACGCCCGCGCCACGTCGACCGAGAAGCCCTCGCCGAGCACGCCCTCGTCCTCGGTGTTCGCCCGCTCCTCCTCGTGCCGGTAGATCGTGGCCGTGCTCGCGTTCATCCAGACCGGCGGAGGAGTCGCGGCCGCCGCGACCGCCCGGTGCAGCTCCGCGGTGGTCGCCACGCGCGAGCGGAGGATCTCGGCGCGGTTCGCCGCGGTGTACCGGCAGTCGACGCTCTTGCCGGCCAGGTTCACCAGGAGGCGCGCACCGTCGAGCACGCGGGTGATGCCGACGGTGTCGCCCCAGCGCGCGTCCGGCCCGGAGCGGCCGATCCTCCGCACCGTCCAGCCGTCGGCGGTGAAGCGGCGGGCGAGGTCCGTCCCGAGGAATCCGCTCGCACCGGCGAGGACGACGACGGGGTCAGCGGTGCTGCTCATCGCCCCATCGTGCCGCACGGCGCCGGAGTCACGGGGAGGACTCGTCGCAGGCGCGCTGCCGGGACGCGGAGTGGGTGGAGGCGGGCCTCGATCAGCCGCCGAGCGACCCCGCATCGCGGAGGAGACGCGCCGCGGCGAGCGCCCCGGCCAGCCGCTCGGCGAACCCCGGCGGCACCTCGGCGGGCAGCGCGTCGACCGGCCACCAGGCCACGTCGTCGCTCTCGTCGCTGACGGTCACGGGAGCGTCCGGATCGGCGATCGCACCGTAGCCCACGTCCCAGTGGCGGGAGCAGCGGCCGAAGCCGTCGCCGAGCGCGTGCCGGTCGAGGTCGAGGGGCAGGACGCCGAGCGGCTGCAGTCGTGCCGCTCCGCTCTCCTCCTGCGCCTCGCGGAGGGCCGCGTCGGCCGTGGAGTCGTCACCGGGCTCGACATGACCGCCGAGCTGCACCCAGAACCGGCCCTTGCGGTGGAAGCAGAGCAGCACCTGCGCCAGATTCGGCGAGAGCACGAAGCAGCTCGCCGTGACGTGCTCGGGGCCGCCGTCGCGCTCGAGCGCCGACTCGCCGCGCTGCTCGAGGAACGCCAGGTACTCGTCCCGCAGGTCCGCGAGCGCGCCCGCGTCCCACTCCCGCAGCTCGTCCGCCAGCCGCGTCCCTCGCTCCCCCGTCACGCGATGGACCCTACCTCCCCTCCGTGAGCTGCCCCTCCGGTGCGCGACACGGCGTGCGTGGCGTACCGGAGCGGCAGCTTCCGGGGAGGGAGGAGGGACGGGAGCGTCAGACGGAGAGGCCGGAGAGGCCCTCGCGGTCGACGCGGCGGTGGAAGCGCATGCCGGCGAGACCGCCGAGCACGGCGCCGACCAGCGCGACGACCAGGGCGGCGAGCGCCGTCACGACCGCCGCGGCCGTGGCGTCGCCGGCGTCCAGGGGGATCGTCGGGAAGCCGCTCACCGCGGAGAGCGCCTGGCTGCCGCCGGTGATCGCCGAGACGATGCCCACGACGATCGCGACGACGACCGCCCAGGCCCACACTCCGACGCCCTGCTTCGCTCCGCTGAAGCGGGCCATGCGGCCGGCCACGTAGCCGCCGCAGTAGTAGGCGACGAGGAGGATGACCAGCAGTGCGATCGCGCCCGCCCAGCCGAACGCGGCGGGGTCGGCCGCGAGGTCGCCGGTGACGTCCTGGGTGCCGATGACGGCGGCCCCGATCGCGGTGACGAGGGCGGTCAGGAGGACGGCGAGTCCGGTGGCGGCGAGCCAGCCGAAGAAGGCGCAGCCGATCTTGAAGCCGCCGAAGCGGTCGCGCTCGCGCTGGTGGATGTCCTTGCGCGCGGCCGCACGGGCCTGCTTCGCCTCGGCGGAGTCGGGGTCGACGGGCGCGCGGTGCTCGGGAGCCGAGTGGGCCGAGTCGGATCGGTCCGTCGAAGCGGAGCGGTCCGTCGAAGCGGAGCGGTCCGTCGAGGCGGAACGGTCCGAGGAGGCGGAGCGGTCCGGAGTCGCGGAGCGGTCCGTCGCCGCAGCCGCTCCCGTGTCCCCCGCCGAGTCGATGCGCGCCGTGCCGCCCGCCGCCGAGCCCTCTGCGCGTCGCGGCAGTCCGCCGTCAGCCGGATCCCTGTCTGTCGTGCTCATGTCGAACCTCCTGGCCGAGCGCCCCGAAGAAGGGCGACACGCTCAGTCAAGACCCAGGGAGCCCTCGGTGTCGCGGGCTTGACGACAGGACGGAGCGGTCCGGTCGTCAACCCCCTGCGCCCCCTCCCTCCCAGCCGCTTGCATGGAGGCACCGACCGACGACACGAGAGGGAGAGTCATGACTCCGGAATCCCCCGAGCAGACACCGCCCGGCACCGAGGCCGAGCTGACGCCGAAGGCCGACCACGGCGAGACCAGCTACCGCGGCACCGGCCGCCTCAGCGGCAAGGTCGCCCTCATCACGGGCGGCGACAGCGGCATCGGCAAGGCCGTCGCGATCGCGTTCGCGCGCGAGGGCGCCGACGTCGCGATCTCGTACCTCGACGAGCACGACGACGCCGAGGACACCGCCAAGTGGGTCCGGGAGGCCGGCCGCGAGGCGCTGCTCCTCCCCGGCGACCTGCAGGACCCGGCGCACTGCCGCGCCGTCGTCACCGAGACCGTCGAGCGCTTCGGCCACCTCGAGGTGCTCGTCAGCAACGCCGCCTTCCAGATGAGCCGCGAGAGCGTCACCGACATCCCGGACGAGGAGTGGGACCGCACGATCGCGACGAACATCAGCGCCTACTTCCACCTCGTGAAGTCGGCGCTGCCCCACCTGAAGGAGGGCGCATCGATCATCGCGACGAGCTCGGTGCAGTCCGACCAGCCGTCGTACCAGCTGCTCCCCTACGCCGCCACGAAGTCGGCGATCCTCAGCCTCACCGCCTCGTTCGCGCAGGCGCTCGGCGAGAAGGGCATCCGCGCCAACTCGGTCGCGCCCGGCCCGATCTGGACGCCGCTGATCCCCTCGACCATGCCGGAGGAGGCCGTCGCCGAGTTCGGCGAGCAGGTCCCGCTGGGCCGCCCCGGGCAGCCGGCCGAGGTGGCCCCCGCCTACGTCCTCCTCGCCTCCGACGAGGCGAGCTACATCAGCGGGTCGACGATCGCCGTCACCGGCGGGAAGCCGATCCTCTGATCACGCTCCAGGGCACCGCTCACCCGCAGGATTCCGCGATAGGTTCCTGCGGGTGAGTGTGCACATCCGCAGCATCGAGACGGCGGTGCCGACCACGGTCCTGCGCCAGTCCGAGGTGCGCGACCTCTTCGCGTCCCAGCCCGCGATGACCCGGCTCGGGTCCCGCCTGATCGGCGCGGCCTTCGACGCGTCCGGGATCGACACCCGCAGCACGGTGGTCGACGAGCTCGACCGGGTCGAGCGGGAGGGTGCGAGCGTCTTCTACGACGCGGGGAGCGGCCTGGTGCTCGACCCGGGGACGGCCGCGCGCAACGCCGTCTACACCGAGCGCGCTCCCGAGCTCTTCACGGAGGCGGCCCGCCGCGCCCTCTCGTCCGCGTCGATGACCCCCGAGGACGTCACCCACGTGGTGACGGTCTCCTGCACCGGCTTCTACGCCCCGGGGCCCGACTACCAGCTGGTCCGCCGCCTCGGCCTCGCACCCTCGACGCAGCGCTTCCACCTCGGCTTCATGGGCTGCTACGGCGCCTTCCCCGGCCTGCGCGCCGCCCGCCAGTTCTGCGAGGCCGACCCGGAGGCGGTCGTCCTCGTCGTCGCGGTCGAGCTGTGCACCATCCACCTCACCAGCTCCAACGACCCGGAGCAGATCGTCGCGACCTCCGTCTTCGCCGACGGCGGTGCGGCGGCCGTCGTCACCGCCCGCGAGGCCGCGCCCGGCACCCCGGTGCTCGAGCTCGACGCGCTCGCCACGACGCTCACCGACGAGGGCGAGACCGAGATGGCGTGGACGATCGGCGACCACGGCTTCTCGATGCGGCTGAGCACCTACGTGCCCTCGATCATCGGAGCGAACATCGAGGCGGCCGTCGCCCCGCTGCTGGCCGGCGCCGAGGTCGAGCGGAGCGACGTGCAGCGCTGGGCGATCCACCCCGGCGGCCGCAGCATCCTCGACAAGGTGCAGGCCTCGCTCGCCCTCAGCGACGAGCAGCTGGCCCCGTCGCGCGAGGTGCTGCGGACCAACGGCAACATGTCGAGCGCGACCGTCCTCTTCATCCTGCGGCGCCTGCTGCACGGCGAGGCGGCCGACGGCGAGCGGATCGGCGCGATGGCGTTCGGCCCCGGCCTCACCGTCGAGCTCGCGCTGCTCACCAAGCGGGGCGGGGAGTGACTCCGCGAGCCCCTCTCGCGCCGGACCTGCGCCACCGCGAGGTCTCCGAGCAGGAGCTGATGGACGACCCGGACTGCGACCGCACCCTGCTCGACGCCACCTACGCCCGCTTCGGCACCGTGAACCGGCTGGTCTCGGGGTGGCGCGGCCTCTACCGCTCGCGCCTGCGTCCGCTGCTGCGGCCCGACGAGCCGTTCCGCCTGCTCGACATCGGCTCCGGAGGCGGCGACGTCGCCCGCTCCCTCGCCGGCTGGGCCCGCGAGGACGGCCTCCGCCTGGCGATCACCGCCGTCGATCCGGACGAGCGCGCCTCCGCCTTCGCCACGTCGACGCCCGCGCCGCCCGGAGTCGAGTTCCGCCGCGCGAGCAGCGCCGACCTGGTCGCCGAGGGCGAGCACTTCGACCTGGTGACCTCCAACCACGTGCTGCACCACCTGTCGCCGGAATCACTCGCCGACCTGCTCGCCGACAGCGAGCGCCTGGCCCCGCGCGCCCTCCACAACGACATCGAGCGCTCGCGGCTGGCCTACACGGCCTACCTGCTGGCCACGCGACCGATCGCGGCCGGCTCGTTCCTCCACTACGACGGGTCGCTGTCGGTGCGGCGCAGCTTCACCGCCGCCGAGCTGCGGGCTGTGGCGCCCGAGGGGTGGCGGGTCGAGCGCGCGGCGCCCTACCGGCTGCTGCTCGCGCGGGGCGAGGTGTGAGGACGCGGCGGAGGGTGAGCGCTTCCGGTCCGCTCTGGCTGCGCGCCGCCGCTGTCAGCTACTCCGCCAACTGCGCCCTCGGCACCGCCGTCGCCACCGGCGCTCTCCGCACGGGCCGCTGGCACTGGATCCATCACGCGCTCTACATCTGCACGTCGACGCTCACCGCTCTGGCCTGGGCGACGCTGCGACGGTCGGACACCCGCGCCGCGTCCGCGCTGGCTCCCGCCGCCGTCCCGCTGGCGGTGATCCCCTTCGCGGGGACGCACGGACGTCGGCACCCGGCGATCGCGCTGGCGGCGGCTCCGTTCGTGCTCGCCGCTCTCGGGCGGACGCGGCGGCCGGCGCGGCGCCGAGGAGTGCTCCAGCGTCTCAGAGCAGGGTCAGCCCTGCGCTGACGCGCCCCGGCTTCTAGCGCGGGGGCTCGACGTCGCGGTCGGGGTCGGAGCGGTACGAGCGCAGCGCCTGCCAGCCGGCGATCGCGAGGATCAGCGCGCCGCAGAGCATCGTCAGCAGGTTCGGCACCGAGAAGCCGCTGCCCACGACCGAGTTGATGCCCGCGCCGAGCACGAACACACCTCCGAGAAGGTAGAAGATGACCCTCGTCTTCACCGTTCCACCGCTTCCCTCGAGCCTGCACAGGACCCTCGATGCTACCGCGCGCGCCCCGGGCCGCCGCCGCTCCCCCCTCTGCGCGATCGATCGGGGCAGGATCGAGGCATGGAGTTCCTCGATGTCGTCCGGCGCCGGAAGACCACCAACGGCGCGTTCCTGCCCGACCCCGTCTCCGAGGAGCACCAGCGGCTCCTGATGGAGGTGGCCGGCCGGGCGCCCTCGCAGCTCAACAGCCAGCCGTGGCGGTTCGTGCTCGTCGAGGAGCGCGAGACGATCGACCGGATCGCCGCGATCAGCGGCGAGAGCATGACCACCGCGATGTCGAACGGCACGTTCTTCGAGCGCTACAAGCCCTACTTCCGCTTCAGCATCGAGGAGATGGAGCAGCGGCGCGACGGGATGCTGTTCGACAAGCTGCCGGCTCCGCTCCGCCCCTTCACGAAGCAGGTCTTCACGAAGCGCGGGCAGTTCCTGATGAACTCCCTCCGCGTCCCGCAGACGCTCGGCGAGGAGAACCGCCGGCTCGTCGCGGGATCGCCGCTGCTGCTCGGGGTGATGCTCGACCGCTCCGAGTACCGGCCGGGCGAGCTCTCCTCCTTCTACTCGGTGTTCAGCATGGGCGCCGCGATGGAGAACGTCTGGCTGAGCACGGTCGAGCTGGGGATGGGCATCCAGTTCGTGTCGTTCCCGATGGAGGTGCCGGGAGCATGGGCGCGGATCGAGTCGCTGCTCGCCGTGCCCGACGAGCTCGAGCTGATGGCGGTGTACCGGCTCGGCTACCTGCCTCCGGAGCAGCGGCGGCCGGCGATCGACTGGTCCTCCCACCAGCGGAAGCTGCCGTCGCAGTACGTCTTCCGCGGCACCTGTGCGACTCCGCAGGAGGGGTGGGACGCGCCGGCCGGGCCGTGACGGGATCCTGAGCGGCGCGGCCGGCAGCCGGAGGTGCCCGCGCTCGCTCCCGGGCCGGCCCCGGCCGACGGGAGATCCGCGACGGAGCATCGACTCCGCCGTCACGCGTCGGCTAACGTGGCGCCCAGCACGCCCGGCAGTGCTACGTCCCGTCCGCGGGACTGTCAATGGGGGTCCGGCGTGTCTCCCGCCCGATTCCCCGCACCGGGGTCCGAGCGGATACCGTCCCCCGAGGAGCCGTCCGCCAGGGCCGGCCCGATGAACGAAGGGGGCCCGTGGCCACGCTCATCTACGGACCGCAGAACCTCGAGATCGAATTCGAGGAGCGCGTCCTCGCGCACCTGAAGGTCGCCGTCCTCTCGAAGCTGCGCCGCAACGAAGCCTTCTCGCTCTCGTGGATGGAGGACGCCTCCACCGGACACGGCCGGAGCTCCGTCTGGCTGCACCCGTCGGTGCCGCTGCACTTCCGCTTCACCGAGGCGCACCAGCCCAAGCTCAACCGCGCGTGGATCGAGCAGATGCTCAGCGTCGCCAGCATGCACGGCGAGCTCTCGGTCCTGCCGGAGCCCGAGGAGCAGCGCCAGGGCTCCTGAGCCCTGCCGCTCCCGGGCCCTGCTGCTCCTGGGCCCCGCTGCCCCCTGATCGCACGGCCGTCAACCCCGTCCCCTCTGCGGGGGACGCGAAGTACCGTCGAGAAGACGTCCCCGGAACCATCGGCGGACGTCGACGGACGGAGACGACCATGACGGACACCGCGCGAGCGACCGGCCTGCCCACCCTCACCCCGGTGCGGACGCTCCGCAAGGAGCAGCCGATCGAGCCGCGCCGCGTGCCGGACTCCGTCTCCGTCGGCTCCCAGCCGGTCATCGGCTGCCGGATCGACGTGAGCGGCCGCTCCTTCGTCGTCGAACTCGACATGGCCGGCATCTTCCTGCGCCAGGTGCGCCGGAGCCTGCGCGAGGGCGAGGGCGGCCTCGTGCTGCTGCGTCACGTCGACGGGATCGAGATGATCCCGTTCTCGCGCGCGACGCCGTTCGACGTCTCGGACATCGTCTGCCCCGAGGGCGTCGAGCCCGCGGACGCCCGCTCGACCCTGGGGCTCCGCGACCGCTGATCCGCGACGGGCGGCGTGCTCCGCCCCGCGCCCGCCGCTGAGCGGGATCAGGCGGGGAGCGACGCCTCGATCAGGTCGACGATCCGCGGGTCGTCGGGCTCGACCGTCGGGCGGAACCGGTGGACCGTGCCGTCGGCCGTGATCAGGAACTTCTCGAAGTTCCACTTCACCCGGCCGGCCTTGCCGTTCTCGTCCTCCGCCTTGGTGAGCTCCGCGTAGAGCGGGTGCGCCGAGCGGCCGTTGACGCGGACCTTCTCGAACATCGGGAAGGTGACCCCCCAGGTCGTCGAGCAGTACGCCTTGATCTTGTCCTCGTCGCTCAGCTCCTGGAGGAACTGGTTGCTCGGGAAGCCGAGGACCGTGAATCCGCGCTCCCCGTAGCTCTTCTGCAGGGCCTCGAGCTTCTCGTACTGCGGGGCGAGGCCGCAGCGGGAGGCGACGTTGACGATCAGCCGCACGGGCGGGTAATCGGCGAGGGTCGACGTGGTGCCGTCGATCGTGGTGAGGGGGATGTCGGCGATCGTGTCGGGCACGGAGGGCTCCTTCGGACGTGGTGCGTCGACGCTACTCCCCGCCGCCGAGGGAACCCCGAGTCGTGGAGGCGGCTCGCTGCGGGTTCCCGCGACGGTCCGGGGTTCCCTCGGCGCGCACCTGCCTCCACCATGGGGGGATGGCCGCCTCGCAGCAGATCGTCTCGGTCGGCGGGCGGAGGCTGCGGCTGACGAACCTCGACAAGGTCGTCTACCCGGAGACGGGCTTCACCAAAGCCGATGTGCTCTCCTACTACGCCTCCGTCGCCTCCGCGATGCTGCCCCATCTCGCGCGCCGCCCGGTCACCCGGAAGCGCTGGGTCGACGGAGTGGGCACCGCCGAGCATCCGGGCGAGGTCTTCTTCGAGAAGAACCTCCCCTCCTCCGCCCCCTACTGGCTGAGCCGGACCCGGCTCGCGCACTCGTCGCGCGACGTCGAGTACCCGCTGGTCGACGACGTCGCCGGGCTCACCTGGCTGGCGCAGCAGGCGGCGCTCGAGCTGCACGTCCCGCAGTGGCGGGTGGGCTCCGACGGCGAGCGCCGTCCGCCCGACCGCCTCGTGCTCGACCTCGACCCGGGCGAGGGGGCGGGCCTCGCCGAGTGCGCCGAGGTCGCGTTCCTCGCCCGCGACCTGCTGGAGGGGATGGGGCTGTCTCCGCTGCCGGTGACCAGCGGGAGCAAGGGGATCCACCTCTACTGCCCGCTGGACGCCTCCGCCTCCAGCGACCAGATCTCGGCGGTCGCGCACGAGCTGGCGCGCGCTCTCGAGTCGGACCACCGCGACCTCGTCGTCTCGGACATGAAGAAGACCCTGCGCGAGGGCAAGGTCCTCGTCGACTGGAGCCAGAACAGCGCGGCGAAGACGACTATCGCCCCCTACTCCCTCCGGGGGCGCCTCCGGCCGGCCGCCGCCGCGCCCCGCACGTGGGAGGAGCTGGGTGCCGAGGACCTGCGCCACCTGTCGCCCGACGAGGTGGTGGAGCGGCTGCGGAGCGACGGCGACCTCCTCCGCCCGCTGCTCGCCGCCCGGGGTGCCGGGCTCGAGCCGACCCCGGAGAGGATGGCGGGCTTCGCCGCGACGGACGCCTCCTCCGACCGCTTGGCGACCTACCGCAGCATGCGCGACGCGTCGAGGACGCCGGAGCCGGTGCCCGAGGCGGGGTCCGCGGGGTCCTCCTCGGGCGACTCCTTCGTCATCCAGGAGCACCACGCGCGGCGCCTGCACTACGACTTCCGGCTCGAGCACGACGGCGTCCTGGTCAGCTGGGCGGTGCCGAAGGGCCCGCCGCTGGAGGGCGACCCGAACCGGCTCGCGGTGCAGACCGAGGACCACCCCCTCGAGTACGCGACCTTCGAGGGCACGATCCCGGCCGGCGAGTACGGCGGCGGCGAGGTGCGCATCTGGGACGAGGGCACCTACGCGCTCGAGAAGTGGCGCGAGGGGAAGGAGGTGATCGCGGTGCTGACCGGCCGCCCCGACGGCGGGCTCGGCGGCCAGCCCCGTCGCTACGCCCTGCTGCACACGGGCTCGAGGGAGGGCGCCGAGAAGAACTGGCTCCTGCACCTGATGGCGCCGGGTCCCGCTCACGGGCACGGGACGCAGCGACGGGGCCGGGCGGCCGCGTCCGCCGCGTCGCCCGCTCCCCGCCCCGCACCCTCCGCAGACCGCCCGGCCGAGGACTCCGCTCCGCGCCGCCACCGCCCCATGCTCGCCACGGCCGGACGCCGCGGCGACGTGGACCCGGGGGCCGCGATCGAGATGAAGTGGGACGGCTACCGCGCTCTCGTGCGGGTGCAGGGCGGCACCGCGACCCTCACGAGCCGCAACGGCAACGACCCGACCGCGGCGTTCCCCGACCTGCTCGCCCCGCTCGCCGAGGCCGCCGCCGACGCCGTGCTCGACGGCGAGATCGTCGCCCTCGACGCTCGCGGGCGCCCCGACTTCGGCGCCCTGCAGACCCGCGGCGGGCTGACGAAGCCGCGCGAGATCGAGGCGGCCGCCCGGTCCACTCCGGTGCACCTGATGGTCTTCGACCTGCTCGAGCGCGCAGGAGAGGACCTGACCGGGAGCGACTACGACACCCGTCGCTCGGCACTGGTCGAGCTGGTCGCCGAGAACGAGCGCGTGCACGTCCCGTCCGTGTTCGACGGCGACCTGGAGGAGGCGATGGCCACCAGCCGCACCCTCGGCCTCGAGGGCGTGGTCGCCAAGCGCCGCGACTCGCGCTACCAGGAGGGCAGCCGCTCGCGCGACTGGATCAAGCTCACCCACCACCGGCTGCAGGAGGTCGTGATCGTGGGCTGGCGCGAGGGCGAGGGCGGCCTCCAGGGGTCGGTCGGGGCGCTGCTGACCGCGATCCCCGGCGAGGACGGGCTCGCGTACTCGGGCCGTGTGGGCACCGGCTTCAGTGACCGCGAGCGCCGCGGACTGGTCGACCGCCTGGCCGAGCACGCCACCGAGGAGCCCGCCGTCTCCGTCCCTCCGCTCGAGTCGCGCGGCGTGCACTGGGTGTCGCCCGTCCTGGTCGGCGAGGTCCGCTACCGCGAGCGCACCGCCTCCGGCACCCTCCGCCAGCCGGTCTGGCGCGGCTGGCGCGCCGACAAGGCCGCCGAGGACGTCCGCGTGGAGGAGCCGGGCAGCTGACCCTCCGGTCTTCCGACGGAGAGGCCCGGGAACGCGGCTCGCGCCGCCGATCCGCTGCGCCCCCGGCACCTCAGTCCAGGCGCACCCCGCGCAGCAGGAGGAGGGTCGCGCCGACCGCGGCACCGGTGCCGATGAGGACACCGCCCGCTCCGGCCGCCGCCGCGAGGACGCCGAGCAGGCTGGGCAGGGCGATCAGCCCGAGGCGGTTCCCGGCCAGGCGCAGCGCGAGGGCGCGGCCGTGGCGGTCGGCGGGGGTGCGCTCGATCAGCCAGGACATCGTGATGGGCTGGCCGATCCCGAGGCCCAGGCCGAGGGCGGCGACCGCGACGAAGAGGAGCACGGTCGGCGCGGGCAGGGCGACCAGCACCAGGCAGAGCGCCGAGATCAGGATGCCGCCCACCATCACCCGGGTGCGCCCGAGCCGGGCGGTGGCCGCGCCGAGGAGGAGCCGCGAGGCCATCGACGCGAGCGCGCGCACGGTGAGCAGGGCTCCGACGACGCCGGCCGGGAGCCCGCGCTCGGCGCCGAGGGCGGGGAGGTAGACGACGGTCAGGTCGACGGCGGCGACGACGGTCGCGCTGGTCAGCAGGGCGCGCGCGAGGCCCGGCACCCGGAGGAGACCGAGCGTCGAGCCCGGAGCCGCCGCCCCTTCCGCCGCGGGTCCGCGCGGGGACGGGCTGCGGATCCCCGCCGTCGAGACGAGCAGCAGCACCGCGAGGATCCCGCCCACGAGGAACAGCGGCGCCGGGTCGGGCCGCACCGAGCCGCCCGCGAGCACCGGGATGAATGCGGGCCCGATCGCCTGCCCGAGCGACGCGGCGAACGTGTAGTAGCCGAAGCGGCTGTCGAGCCGCGTCCCTCCGGTGCCGCCCGCGACGACGGTCTGCTGCCCGACCACGCAGCCCAGGTGCCCCGCGCCGAGCAGGGCGATGCCGAGGAGCAGCCCCGCGACGCTCCCGCCCGCCAGGAGCAGCACCGCGGCCGCTCCCACCGCGACGAGCGAGCCGACGGCCATCACGGCCCGGGCGCCGACCCGGTCGACCAGCCCGCCCACCGGCAGCGCGATCAGCAGCGGCACCAGCGCGAACGAGGCGCCGAGCGCCCCGAGCGCCCAGGCCGGCACGTCGAGCCGGATCGCCTGGTAGACGGCGGCCGGCCGGAGCAGGAACGCGACGGCCTGGATGAGCACGGCGTGCGCGAGCAGGGACGGAGTCGCCAGGCGGTTCCGCACGCGCGCTCCTCCCCGCGGCGCTCGGCCGAGCACCCGCTCCCCCATCCTCCTCCCGGTGCCGCCGCCGAGTCGCCCGGGAAGGATCGTCCTGCCCCTCGAGAACGGGCCTTCTCGTGCGACTCAGCCCTGCGGCGGCGGCGAGGGGAGCGCGTGCGCGGGCAGGGTGCCGAGGCGGTGCCGGCCGCGGAGGAGGAACCAGGCCAGGCCGATCCCGACGACCGCGGCGACCACGACGACCGCGCTCCAGCGCAGCTCCTCCCCGTAGACCTCGACGCGCGGCCACGCGAGGTCGACCGTCATCGCCGCGCCCCAGAGCACCGCGACGACGTTCACCGGCAGGCCCGCGCGGCCGAGCGAGAAGCGCCCGGGCGCGGCTGCGGGCCACCGGCCGCGGAGCCGGGCGATCAGCAGCGGCACCGTCACCAGCAGGTAGGCGAGGTAGATCAGGATGACCGCCACGCTCGTCACGGCCGTGAAGATCGCCGGCGTGCCGATGTTCACGACCAGGATCAGCACCGCGAGCACCCCCACGACCAGCGCCGGCGCCACCGGGGTCCCCCGCCGCGGGTCGACGCGGGCGAGCACGCGGCTGCCGGGCAGGGCGTTGTCGCGGGCCATCGCGAAGATCAGTCGGATGGCCGCCGTGTGCACCGCCAGCGCGCACACCGTGATCGCGACGACCACGCAGAGCAGGAGGACCGATCCGAGGGGGCCGCCGAGCACCTGCAGCACGATCCGCTGCAGCCCGCCCGACGCCTGCCCGAGCGCCGGGTCGGCGAGGTCGGGCGCCGAGAGGATCCCCAGCAGCAGGATGAGGCCGCCGAGGACGAAGGAGGCGGTCACCGCCCGCAGGATCGCCGTCGGCGCGGTCCGGCGCGGATCGACCGTCTCCTCGCCGAGCGAACCCGCGGTGTCGAACCCGTACATCACGTACGCCGACGCGATCGCGGCGATGAGGAACGCGCCGGCGTACCCGCCCGGCGTGCTCCCGCCGTAGCCGCTGGTGTCGAGCAGCACGGTCGGCGGATGCACCACGTTCACCGCGAGCACCGCCACCAGCAGCACCGCCGCGACGAGCTCGATCAGCACGCCGACGCTGTTGATCCGGGCCATCAGCCGCACGCCGCGCGCGTTGACCGCGGTGGTGAACGCGATCAGCAGCGCTCCCCAGACCACCGCGCTCACCCCCGCGGAGCCGCCGAGCTGGAACCCGCTCCAGATCTGCGGGAGCGTCGCCTGGTACGCCAGCACGACGGCCGCGAGCGTGACCACGGACGCGGTGGCCATCAGCCAGCCCGCCATCCAGCTCACCGTCGGCCCGGCGAGGCGCTTGCTCCAGTTGTAGACGGAGCCGGCGACCGGGTAGCGGGCGGCGAGCTCGGCGAAGCACAGCGCGACCATGAGCTGCCCGGTGAACACGATCGGCCAGGACCACCAGTAGGCGGGACCGCCGAGCGCGAAGCCGAAGGAGAAGAGCTGGAACGTGCCGGTCAGGATCGAGATGTAGCTCACGCCCGCGGCGAAGCTGCCGAAGCGGCCGATGCCGCGGGTGAGCGAAGGGCGGTACCCGAACTCGGCGGTCCCGTCGTCGACGTCCTCGGCGGTGCTCATCGGGCTCCCCCTCGCGGGCACGCTCGTCGCACCGAGGTCAGGATGCCAGCCGCCGCCCGGCCGCACGACTCCCCCGTCCCGGGCGTCCGTCAGCGGGTGCTCAGCGCTCGCCCCGCTCCCGGTGCACAGGACTCGGGCGGCCCCCGCGGACGGGAGCGGCGTCAGCCGTGCGCCGCGAGCCGGGTGCGCTGGGGCACCAGGAGCTCGAGCAGCTCCTCGACCCCGTCGACCCGCTGCGGCTCGACCGGGTGCCCGGGTCCGCACGGCTTGTAGGCGGGCGGATCCACGTTCAGGACGTGCCCGACGGGCCGCCCCTTCTCCCAGACCGTGAGGAGGAAGGCGCCGTCCCGCTCGTCGGGGGCGCCGATCTCGAAGACCCGGCCGCGCACGATGGCGCACTGCGGCTCCTTGCGCGCGAGGCGCACCCAGAAGGGATGGTCTCCGGTCATCGTGCCCGTCCTCCCCGGCCGACCCGCGGCCGTGCCCGTAGCGGTCGACCGGTGATCGTGTCGTCGGCGACCCGCAGGGCCACGGTACGTCCGCCTCCCCTCAGCCGATCAGGGGGTTCACTGCGGAGCCTCGCAGTGGTAGCGGACGCCGGTCGCGCCCGGACGCGCACGACGGGGAACCACTCACTGCTCGTAGGAGTCCTCGTAGTCGGCACCACTGGTCAGCTCGCCGTCGCCGGGTTGCACGGGATGCTCGCCGGTGAGCGCGTCGATCCGCGCGCGCAGCCGTGCCACCTCCGCCGCGTTGTCCGGTTCGGGCAGGTCGCTCGGCGTGGTCTCGACGATGAGGGCGGCCGCGGCGTTCACGAGGAAGGTGGCGTCGACCGTCCCGCCGTCGGCGCCGATCCCCGTGTACTCGACGGTGTCGGCCGCGCCCTTCGAGGCGAGGGCGACGGCGTATTCGACGAGTGCGTCGGCCGCCTCGTCCCCCACCAGGATCGTCTTGTCGGCGAAGAGGATGTGCTTCATGCCGCCCATGCTCGGCAACGCCGGCTGCGTGGAGGGAGGAGGTTGACAGAGGACCGCCGCTGACGGAAGACCTGGACAGATCGAGCAGAGAATGGCAGACCCGGGTTGTCGGATCCGTCCGGTCTGCGGAAGGGTGGAGGCAACGGCGGGCGTCTGCCTGCCGGAGATCAGGGGCTGGAGACGCCGATGGGGAAGCTGCACTACGACGGGACCGTCGAGATCGACTTCGAGGACCGCGTGCTCGCGCACCTGCAGATCGTCATCACCGCGAAGCTGCGCCGCAACGAGTCGTTCCTGCTCAGCTGGCGCGACGACCACAGCATGGGCGACGGCCGCAGCGCGATCTGGATCCACCCCTCCCACGCGCTCCGCTACAAGTACTTCGGCGGCCGGATGCCCCGCATCAACCCCGCCTGGATCTCCGCGCTCACCGACCTCGCGAACTCCGCGGGCGGGCTGTACGTGATCTCGGAGCCCGCCGAACCGGTGCGTCCTCCGGCGAAGGGCGACCAGCTGTGAAGCGCATCGACCTGATCTACAACGGCACCGCCTACACGGTCAACAACAGGAGCCTCGAGGAGTTCCGCGCCGAGGTCGAGGCCGCCCTCGCCTCCCCGACCCCGCAGTGGCTGACCGTCAACTACGGCGAGGGACGCGCGAACCCGGCGCTCCTCCTCATCACGCCGTACACCCCGCTGTCGATCATCACGAACGACTTCGACGAGCTCAACGCAGAGCACGAGTAGCGGCGGACCTCGGGGAGGTCAACCACGTCGTCCGGTCGATCCGCGCCCCGTACCGTCGGGCAGGACCTCGTCGACGTCGTGCGCGGACCCCGCACGGCGACACCCGATCGACACCGCCCGCGCCCCGGCGCGCAGAACAACGGCCGCGGACACCCGGCCAGGAGCCGTGATGACAGATCCCGCCTTCGCCGTTCTCGACGACCTCATCGCCGCCCTCGAGCGTCCCGGCTCGATCGACCCCGGCCTGAGCCGCTCCGTCGCCGTGCAGGCCGCCGTCCTCCGGCTCCCGTCGCCCCGCACCATGCACCGTCCGCGCCCGACGAGCCGCTTCACGGGCCGTCGCCTCGTGCGCCCGGGCAGCGCAGCCAGGCGGGCTCCCGCGCGTCACCGCGTCGTCGTCCCCGCCGGTCCGACGGAGCGTCGCGCCGAGCGGAGCCGACGGCTAAAATGGGGGCGGTGAACGACTCCGACGCTCTCTGCGACCCGTATCTGCGCGGGTACCCGATCGACGGTGTCGCGATCTCCACGCTCGGCAGCCCCTTCGGCGGCGAGACCGTCGCCGCGAGCGACAGCACCGCGAGCCGGCTGGACGAGATCCAGATCGACCTCGGCGAGGGCCCGTGCTGGGAGGCGATCCGCGCTGCCGGCCCCGTCTCGGTGCCGGACACCGGCGCGGAGGAGCGCTGGCCGCTCTTCACCGAGGCGATCGGCCCCACGGCGGTGCGCGCGGTCTTCGCCTTCCCGCTCTCGATCGCGGGGCTCTCGATCGGCGCGGTCGACCTCTACTCCCGCCGCCCCACGTCGCTCAGCGACTCCCTCCTCGGCCGGATCAGCGCCTCGACCACCGCGACGGCGCTGCTGGTGCTTGCCGCGGTGCTGCGCGACAACGAGGTCGAGGAGAGCACGAATCCGCGCTCGCGACGCGTGGTGCACCAGGCGACCGGCATGATCATCGCGCGCTACGGCAGCACGGCCGAGGAGGCGCAGCTGCTGCTGCGCGCCCACGCCTTCGCCCAGCAGCGCTCCGTCGTCGATGTCGCCTCCGGCATCGTGGCCCGGCACGACGGGTTCCCCGACCGCCCTCTCACCGCCCAGGACGACACATGGTGACGAACTCCCGCGAGCGCAGCGTCATCCAGACGTTCGTCGCCCTCTCCGACACGCTGGTCGACGACTACGACGTCGTCGACTTCACGCAGACCCTCGTGGAGAGCAGCGCGACCCTCTTCGACGCCGTCTCGGCGGGGCTCGTCCTCGCCGACTCCACCGGCTCCCTCGAGGTGCTCGCCTCCACGGACGAGGACACCCGGCTGATCGAGCTGCTCCAGCTCGACAGCGGGTCGGGCCCGTGCATCCAGTGCTTCGAGACCGGGCGGCCGGTGATCGTCGAGGACGCCCGCGCCGTGGGCGAGGAGTGGGCGGAGTTCCGGACGCTGGCGGTCGAGCTCGACGTGCTCTCGGCGCACTGCGTGCCGATGCGCTCGGCGGGGACGACGATCGGCTCCCTTAACCTCTTCCAGGCCCGGCCGGGGCGGCTCGATCCGGACGACATTGCGGTCGTGCAGGCGTTCGCCGACGTCGCGACGATCGGGATCCTGCACCAGCGCGCGCTCCAGCAGAGCACGGTCACCCAGGAGCAGCTGCAGCACGCCCTCGACAGCCGGGTGCTGATCGAGCAGGCGAAGGGGATCCTCGCCTACGCCCACCGCACCACGGTCGAGCAGGCCTTCGAGGTGCTGCGGGTCCGCGCGCGAGCGACGTCGACTCCGATCACGACGCTCGCCCAGGAGATCATCCGCGGCTACCGGCGCTGACGCTCCGCGCCCCGCGGAGCAGGAGCGGGGCGGATCCGCGCCGGCAGCGCCGCGGCTCAGAGCTCAGTACTCGTTCTCGAGCTCCCACGTCGCGCGGGGGTCGACGTCCGAGGCGGGCACCGGTCCGCCCGCACTGTCGAGCGCGTCGAGGCGCTCGAGGATCTCGTCGCTCGACTCCGCCGCTGCGCCATCGCTGCCCGCGACGACCAGGGGGACGCCGAGCCCGACGGTGAGCGTCACGACGGAGGAGGGGGCCGAGTCGTCGGCGACGCTGACCGTGCTCATCCGGTGCCGCTGCGCGAGCGCGAGCGAGTAGCGGACGACGGCGTCGGCGGTCGCGTCGTCGAGGGAGAGGGAGCCACCGGTGTGGAAGAGCGTCGTCATGGTCAAGTCCTCGCAGGGCAGGCGGATGGGCATGGTTCCGTCACCGGGGGCCAGGATGCGGTGGGCTCACGCTACGCCCTGGGCGCTCGGGGGTGCAGGTCTTGCGCCGAGGCGTGCCCCTGGCGCATGGTTCGCTCCCGACGCCGGAGCAATTCCCCCATGGCTCTGAGGCGGCTCACACGTTAACGTGAACACACGCGTCGGTCCCCTCGGCTCGACGCATCCCTCCCCTGAAGGAAAGGTCTCGACGATGAGACGACGCTCCCCGGAGCCCCCTGCCGCCGCGCCTCGGCGCCGCGTGCGATCCCTCTTCCTCTCCGCTCTCGCCTGCACGAGCGTCGCCCTCACCGGCGCTCTCGTCCCCGTCTCGGCGCAGGCCGTCGACGTCCCGGCGCCCACCGCGCACTACGACATGTCGCACGCCGGCTCGGCCCTGCTCGACATCTCGGGCAACGGACGCAACGCCACCCTGACCGGCCTCACCGACGCGTCCTTCGCGAACGCCAGCGGCGACCAGGTCGCCCGGTTCAAGAACGACGGCTACGCGAGCCTCCCCCAGGGCCTGGTCACCGGAGCCGACAACGCCTTCGCCGTCGAGTACACGGTGAAGACGCAGACCACCGCCAACCAGTTCGGCTGGGTCATCGGCGACGGCGTCGGCCCGTGGAACACCACGCAGCTCGGCAACCACGTCTTCGTGAACCCGCGCAACCCCGACGGCTCGCCCAGCGGACAGGTCCTCGCGGGCATCCGCGTCAAGGAGCCCACCAACAACGGCGAGACCCGCATGCCGTTCGGCGGCACGCTGAACCCCGGGTTCACGACCCTCACGCTCGTCGGCACCGGCACGGGGTCGAGCACCGTGCTGACCCTCTACCGCGACGGCACGCAGATCTCGACGGCGAACACCACGAAGTCGATGGCGAGCATCGTGCCGACCGGGTCCACTCTCGGCTACCTCGGCCGCTCGCTCTACTCCGGCGACGCGCTCGTGACCGCCGACGTCACCGACGTGAAGTTCTGGGACACCTCCCTCACCGCCGAGCAGGTCGCCTCGAGCATGCCGACCGCCACGGCGAAGGCGTTCGCGACCTCCGCCCTGCTGCGCTCGGACATCCAGCCCGTCCTGCTGGCCGGCAACCCGTCGCTGACCCAGGTCTCCTCGAACCTGACGCTACCCGCCTCCAGCAGCGGCGTCCCGCTCACCTGGACCTCCTCGAACAGCGCGGTCGTCTCGGCCACCGGCGTCGTCTCGCGCTCGATCGCGCAGAACACCCCGGTCACCCTGACGGCGACCACCGCCCAGGGCGCGACGATCGCCTTCGAGGTGGTCGTGCTCGCCCCGAGCATCAACGACGACCTCGACGCGCTGAAGCTCGCCACGCGCACCACCGAGAACCTCCCCCTCGCAGTGAAGGGCGCCCGTAACGGCACCGACATCACCTGGACCTCCTCGGACCCGGCCCTCGTCACTCCGACGAACACCTCCTACGCGGCTCCGGCGGTCGGCGCGGCCGACCCCTACCGCGGCGGCGGCGTCGTCACCCGGCCGGCCTACGGCTCCGGAGACAGGACCGTCACCCTCACCGCGACGGCCACCCTCAACGGCGTCGCCGAGACGCGCGCCTTCACGCTGACGGTCGCCGAGCTCGGCCGCACCGCTCCCGACGCGGGCTACGCCTCGGCGTACTTCAAGTCGGACGGCGACGAGAAGATCTACCAGGCCGCGACCTCGGGCAACGACTTCTTCACCTTCTCGCCGGTCAACGGCGGGAAGGCGGTCATCACCTCGACGACCGACACGAAGGGCCTGCGCGACCCGTTCATCCTCCGCTCGCACAACGGCGACAAGTTCTACATGGTCGCCACCGACCTCTGCATCTCCTGCGGCACCGGCTGGGGCGACGCCCAGTCCAAGGGCAGCCTGAAGATCGAGGTCTGGGAGTCGACCGACCTGGTGCAGTGGACCCGCACCAACGGCGCCGACACCGGCATCACGGTGAACCAGCCGGCCGCCGGAATGACCTGGGCGCCCGAGGCGTACTGGGACGACGCCCTGCAGTCCTACGTCGTGTTCTTCTCCTCGCGCCTCTACTCCGACGCGACGAAGACCAACAACGACAAGCTCTACTCCCGCGTCTTCTCCGTGATCACCCGCGACTTCCGCACCTTCACCGCTCCTCCCGCCACCTGGCAGGACACCGGCTACGCGCGGATCGACTCGACGATCACGAAGATCGGCGACTACTACTACCGCTTCACCAAGAACGAGGAGGGCGGCGCCGCCGGCACCCTCGAGGCCGGAAAGGACATCTTCCTCGAGAAGTCGAAGGTCCTGACCGCCGGGACGACCTCCTCGAACTGGAGTGCCGACCCGAACACCACCTGGCAGCTCACCGACACCCGGATGACCTCGCTCGAGACCGGCCAGGCCGGTGAGGGACCCGAGATCATCAAGCTGAACGCGGGCGACCCGAACGACACCACCGGCGCGGGCGACGGCTACGCGTTCCTCGTCGACAACTACGGCGACGGCGGCTACAAGGCCTTCATCACCTCCGGAGCGGCCATCGCCGGCAGCTCGCAGACGAACCGCCTCTCGCAGTCGGCCGACTGGAACGTCTCGCCCAAGAGCCGCGCCGGCCTCCCGGCCAGCCCGCGGCACGGTGCGTTCGTGAGCGTCCCGCAGACGGTCCTCACCGCCATGAAGAACTGGACCGGCGTCACCGCCGTCGACTCCACCACGATCCTCACCGCCGACGGCCGCACGGTCACGGCGACGGTCGCGGCGGCCGACAAGGGCGATGTCGTCGGCTCGGTCACCTTCACCGGCGGCTCGTGGACCTCGACCGTCCCGCTCTCCGGCGGCTCGGCGAGCGTCTCGGTCCCGGCGGATGTGACCGGCGTCACGGCCTCCTACACCGGGTACGCGGACAAGCTGGTGCGCACGTCGGTCTCGGCCGTCGTCCCGCTGGACACCCTCGAGCTCGTCCCCGCCGTCGCCACGCGCTGCGTCGCCGGCAAGATCGTGCTCACCGCGACCGTGAAGAACACCGACACCGCTGCCGCGGACGTCACGATCACCTCGGCCTACGGCTCGAAGTCGTTCACCGCGGTCGCTCCCGCCTCGTCCGCCTCCGCCGCCTTCACCACCCGCCTGGCCTCGATGCCGGCCGGCACGGTGGCGGTGACCGGATCGGCGACCGGCCAGCCCGCGTTCACCGCGACGGTCCCCGTGGCCGCCGCGCGCTGCTGACGCACTGACGACGAAGGGCCCCCTCCTGCGCTCGCGCGGAAGGGGGCCCTTCGTCGTTCCCGGGTCAGACTGTGGGAGCGAGCAGGTCCGCGTGGTGGGCGGCCGCCACGTTCGGGTGGGCCCGGAGCCGGTAGCGCAGCGCGTTCTCGCCGTAGGTCTCGAGGATCGGCGCGTTCGTCGGGTCGACCGAGAGGCCGGACTTGAGCTCCTCGGGCAGCGGGAGCGAGGGCATGGTGGCCGAGAGCGCGGGATTGAAGAAGAACGGGATCGAGATCCGGTCCGTTCCGATCAGCGGCGAGATCACGCGGTGCAGCGTGGCCTTGAGGTAGCCGCCCGTGGCGAGCTCCAGCATCTCGCCGATGTTGACGACGAACGCGCCCTCCATCGCGGGTGCCTCGATCCACGAGCCGTCGTGCTCGACCTGCAGGCCGCCCTTGCCGGGCTCGACCAGCAGCAGCGTCAGCACGCCGCCGTCGCGGTGCGCGCCCACGCCCTGCTTGGGCTCCGGGTCGGAGGTGCCCGGGTAGCGGACGACCTTCACCAGCGAGAACGGCCGCTCGGCGAACGCCTCGTCGAACACGTCCTCCGGAGCGTCGAGCGCGACGGCCCAGGTGCGCAGCAGCCGGATCGCGACCGCGGCGAGCTCCGCGTGCCAGCGCTCGAAGACCTCGCGGAACTCCGGCAGCGCCTCGGGCCAGAGGTTCGGCCCCTCGAGGCGCTCGTAGTCGGCGACGCCGGGCCCGGCGGGAACGGCCGGTCGGTCGATGCCGATGTCGACCTGCTCGCGGTAGTCGACGTCGCCGTTGGTGAGCTCGGCGCCGAAGCGGGTGTAGCCGCGGAACTGCGGGCTGAGGGTGTTCTCGATCGCGAGCTTCTCCTCCTCCGGCAGGTCGAAGAAGCGGCGGGAGACGGCGACGACGTCGTCGAGGAGGTCCTGTGGCACGCCGTGGCCGACGAGGTAGAAGAAGCCCACGTCGTGCGTGGTCTCCCGGAGGTCGCGGCGGAAGGCGGCGGCCTCCGCCTCCCCCCGGTCGAGGCGGGACAGGTCGAGGATCGGCAGGGAATCGGTCATGCACCGACTCTCGCGCACGAACCTGCACAGCAGTCGATTGTTACGACAACCAAAACGGCGGGCCCCGCCACGGCGCGGAAGAGGTTCCTCCGCTCCGCGACCGGGCCCGCCGTGAGCGCCGAGTGTTACGGCGTGGGCATGCCGCCGTTGACGTGCAGCGTCTCGCCGACGACATAGCTCGACTCCGGGGAGGCGAGGAACACATAGGCGGGAGCGAGCTCGGCCGGCTGACCCCAGCGTCCGAGCGGCGTCTGCGAGCCGACCTCGGGCAGCTTGTCGGACGGCTGGCCGCCCGCGGTCTGCAGCGGCGTCCAGATCGGGCCCGGGGCGACGACGTTCACGCGGATCCCCTTGGGCGCGAGCTGCTGCGCGAGCGCCTTCGAGAACGTGTTGATCGTGGCCTTCGTGCTGGCGTAGTCGACCAGCATCGGCGACGGCTGGTAGGCCTGGATCGACGAGGTGCTGATGATCGCGGAGCCCGGGGCGAGGTGCGGCACGGCCGCCTTCGTCATCCAGAACATCGCGTAGACGTTGGTCTTGAAGGTCTCGTCGAACTGCTCGTCCGAGAGCTCGAGGAAGTCCTCGACGTGCTGCTGCTTGCCCGCGTTGTTGACGAGGATGTCGAGTCCGCCCAGGCCCTCGACGGCCTTCGCGACGGCGCCCACTGCGAAGTCGTGGTCGGTGATGTCACCGGGGATGGCGACGGCGGTGCGTCCGGCCTCCTCGATCAGCGCGACGACCTTCTTCGCGTCCGACTCCTCCTCGGGGAGGTAGACGATCGCGACGTCGGCGCCCTCGCGGGCGTAGGCGATGGCGACGGCCGCGCCGATGCCCGAGTCGCCTCCGGTGACGAGCGCCTTGCGCCCGGTCAGGCGGCCGGAGCCGCGGTAGGTCGACTCGCCGCGGTCGGCGGGGTCGTCCATCTTCGAGTCGAGGCCGGAGCCCTCCTGGTACTGGGCCTCCGTGTCGATGTAGGCGAACATCGCGGTCGGGTCTTGGAACGTGTACTGGTCGTTCTGCGGAGTCTGGTCGTTCTGCGAAGTCATGTCTCGACGCTAGGTGCGCGCGATCGGCGACCGCGCGTGCTTGACAGCCCCGATCCGCCAGGACACAGGAGGTCTTCAGGAGCCGCGGAGCCCCCCGGATCGGGGAGAATGGTGCGGTGACCCGCGACGACTCCCTGTCCTTCGACACCACGGCGCCGCTGCCCGGCTGGCAGCACGCCTACTCCGGCAAGGTGCGCGACCTCTACACCCCCGACGACGCCGACCCCGTGCTCGGCGCCGACCGCATGCTCGTCGTCGCCAGCGACCGGGTCAGCGCGTACGACGCGGTCCTCGAGCCCGGAATCCCCGGCAAGGGCGAGCTGCTGACCACGCTCTCCCTCTGGTGGTTCGCGCAGCTCTCCGACGTCCCCAACCATCTGATCCCGGGCGCGATCCCCGAAGCGGTCCGCGGCCGGTCGATGCTGGTGAAGACGCTCGACATGTTCCCGATCGAGTGCGTCGTGCGCGGCTACCTCTCCGGCAGCGGCTGGAAGGAGTACCGGGAGACGGGCTCCGTCTGCGGCGTCCCGCTCCCCGAGGGCCTCCAGGACGGCGACGCGCTCCCCGAGCCGATCTACACCCCCGCGTGGAAGGCCCCGCAGGGCGAGCACGACGAGAACATCACCTTCGAGCGCACGGTCGAGATCGTCGGGGAGGAGGCCGCGGAGGCGCTGCGCACCCTCTCGCTCGCGGTCTTCCGCGAGGCGTCCACCATCGCCCTGGCCCGCGGCGTGCTGCTGGCCGATACGAAGTTCGAGTTCGGGGTCGACCGCGGGACCGGAGTCGTCACCCTCGGCGACGAGGTCCTCACGAGCGACTCCTCCCGCTACTGGGACGCCGACGACTACGACGCCGGCATCCGCGGCCGCTCGTTCGACAAGCAGATCGTGCGCGACTGGCTCTCCGACAACTGGGACGGCCAGGGCCTCCCGCCGACCCTCCCGTCCGAGATCGTCGAGCGCACGGCCGCGCGCTACCGCGAGCTCATCGAGCGCCTCACGCGCTGAGGCACCGGAACGACCTGTGGACGATCACCACCCTCGCGTCCGGCTGGAGGCCCGCGGCGAGGATCCGGACGAGGCGCGGCACAGCCTCGCGCGGCTCTACAACGGCGACGAATGGCGCGCCGCCACCACCGCGGCCGACTTCAGCTACCGCTACGCCGCCATCGGCGACGGCGGGATGACCCTCCGCACCTCGCGGATGTCCGGGCGCCTCGCGGGCGGCGTGGGCGACTCGGACGACGTCGTCGTGCAGTGGATCGTCGGCGGCTCCGCCCGGATCGATGTCGGCCGCGCCTCGATCGCGATGGAGGAGAACCGTCCCGTCCTCTTCCCCGTCGGTCGGCCGTTCGCCTTCGACTACGTCGACTTCGACCAGCGCCTGGTGCACCTCGACCGGGGAGTCGTCGACCGGGTCGCCGCCGAGCGCGGCCTCGTCGGCTCCCTCGTCTTCGACTCCGAGCACCGCCCCGACGCCGCGGCGATCCGCCGCTGGCGCACGGCCGTCGCCGACTCCGCCCGCGCGCTGCGCAGCGAGCGCGTCGAGCCGCTGCTCTGGGACGAGCTCACCCGCGCCACGGCCTCCGCGCTGCTCGACCTCTACCCTCCGGAGTCCGCTCCGGTCCCGCCCGAGCTCCTCGCCCCCCGGAACGCACGGATCCGCACGGCCGTCGAGTACGTGCACGCCCACTGCAGCGAGCCGATCGGCCCCGCCGAGATGGCGGCGGCGTCGGGCCTGACCGTCCGGGGCCTGCAGTCCGCGTTCCAGCGGGTGCTCGGGATGCGCCCGATCGCCTACCTGCGCCTGGTGCGGCTCGACCGCGCCCGGGTGGAGCTCGCCGTGAGTCCGCCCCTCGGGACGACGGTCGCCGCCGTCGCCCGGCACTGGGGCTTCGGGAACGCGGGCCGCTTCAGCGCGGCCTACGCGGAGCGATTCGGCGAGTCGCCGAGCGCCACGCTGCAGCGCTGATCAGTCGACGAGCTCGGGCGGCGGCTGCCCCTCGAGGATGCGGCTGAGGCCGTCGAGCAGCACCGCGACGGTCGCGGCCTCCGATTCGGGCACCTTCGCGACCATCGCGCGGATCTGCTCGTAGGTCGGGTCGTCGGTGCCGACGATGGCCTTCTGCGCGCGCTCCGTCAGGCAGAGGATGCGGCCGCGGCCGTCGGACGGGTCGGGAGTGCGGTTCACGTAGCCGGCGCGGGCGAGGCGGTCGACGAGGAGGGAGACGGCCGCCGTCGTGATCGACAGGGCCGCGGACAGGTCGACTGCGCGGACGATCTCGTCGCGCCGCTCCCCGACTCCGATCAGCCGCAGGGCCGCGAGATCCGTGGCGCCGATGCCCAGGCGCCGCTCCACACGGCCGTCGTAGTCGCGCTCCGCCGTGCGCAATCGCGCGAGCAGAGCGAACAGGTCTGGCCGAGCGTCCATCGAGGTGCACCTTCCGAGCGGCAGGCGCCCCGGACGGGAACTCGCTGCCCCCATCGAACCACTTCTCCGGCGATCGGACGGCGTGTGTCCCGAAAGCGCAGTCGGCGCCGAGACTGTTAGTCAACCGACTTAGCAATACCTAGTGTCGACGGTGCGGCACGCCTTCCGTGCGCCGCCGACGGTGAGGAGGTGCGCGCGATGGGACGACTGCTCTACGGCGCACCCGCCAGCTCGCACTCCTTCGAGGACCGCGCCCTGGCCCACCTCCAGACCGTGATCACCTCGCGGTTCCGCCGCGGCGAGGGCTTCCTCCTGACGATCGAGGACGCCGAGGGCCGCCGGTCCGAACTGTGGCTCCACCCCGGCATCCCCACCCGCTACGAGTACGACGGCACCGCCGCGATCGAGCTGAACCCGCACTGGTTGCGCGAGCTCTCGAACGCCTCGAACGGCCGCCTCGGCCTCCACCTCCTCCCCGAAACCTCGTCGCCCGACGACCTCTCCGTGAAGAAGATCCCCGCATGAGCGACCACAACGGCACACTGTTCCGGCGCGGAGGCACCGTCCGCTTCGTCCGCTGGATCTCGTCCCGCGACGGCGGCTGGGCCCCCGAGATCGTGCAGGGGCGCTACCTCGAGCGCGACGACCGCGGCTGGCTGGTCGAGATCGAGGGCACCCCGACGGTGCTCGCGAAGGACGACTGGGCCGTCTACCGCTGACCGGCTCTGCGCTCGGCGTACTGTTGAGCAGGTGCGTTCTCGTGATCGCCGCGGCATCACCTCGGCTCCCCTCCTCCTGACGACCATCGGAACGACGAGCCTCGTCTTCCTCTGCGCGTTCGAGTCGCTCGCCGTGACGACGATCATGCCGATCGTCAGCGCCGACCTCGACGGCCGCGCCCTCTACCCCCTGGCCTTCGCGGCGACGCTCGCCGCCGCCGTGGTCGGGATGGTCGCGGCCGGCTCCTCGGCCGACCGCCGCGGCCCGACGCCGTCGCTCGTGGTCGCGATCCTGCTCTTCACCCTGGGTCTCGTCGCCGCGGGTGCCGCGCAGTCGATGCCGGTCTTCGTGGCGGCCCGCCTGCTGCAGGGGCTGGGCAGCGGAGGGATCACCGTCACCCTCTACGTGCTCGTCGCGCGGGTCTACCCGAGCGAGCTGCATCCGAGGATCTTCGGCGCCTTCGCCGCGGCCTGGGTCGTGCCGTCGCTGGTGGGGCCGCTGGTGGCTGGAGTCGTCGCCGAGCTCGCGAGCTGGCACTGGGTCTTCTTCGGAGTCGTCGCCCTGGTGGCCCTCGCGAGCGCCGCGATCGCGCCGACGCTCCGCTCGCTCGAGCCGCGCGAGCGCCTCCCCTTCGATCGCCGGGCAGTGGGCCGCATCGCCCGCGCCGTGGTCGTCTCGGCCGGAGTCGTCGTGCTGAGCACGAGCGCCGAGCTCGCGCCCGACCTCGCCGGGCTCCTGGCCGCGGCCGCTGTGGTGGTCGTGGTCGTGGCGGTTCGCGCGCTCCTGCCCGCCGGCACGCTGCGCGCCCGGGGCGTCCTGCCGTCGGTGATCCTCCTCCGCGCCCTTGTCGCCGCGGCGTTCTTCGGCACCGAGGTCTACCTGCCGCTGCTGCTCTCGGAGCAGTACGGCCTGCCGCCCTGGCTCTCGGGCGCCATGCTCACCGCGGGCGCCGTCTCCTGGGCTCTCGGCTCGAACCTCCAGGGACGCCCGGGCACCCGCCTCAGCCACGGCGGAGCGATGCGGCTCGGCTCGTCGCTCGTGCTCGCCGGCATCGGAGTCGTGCTGCTCGTCACGGTGCTCGCCCTCAGCCCGATCGTCGCGGGCGTGGGCTGGTTCCTGGCCGGCGGCGGCATGGGCACGATGTTCCCGCGGATGGGGACGATGACGCTCGCGCTCTCCGCTCCGGGCCGGGAGGGCTTCAACAGCTCGGCCCTGCAGATCGCCGACTCGACCGGCGCCTCGGTCTCCCTCGCGCTGACGGGCCTCCTCGCGGCGGCGGTCACCGGCCTGATCGGGGCCGGGACCGGGGTCTTCGCCGCGACCTTCTCGTACGCCGCGCTGATCGCGATCGTCGCGGTCGGTCTGGCCGGCCGGCTCAACGGGCTCCTGCGCCGCGAGGGAAGCCGGGAGCCCGCCGAGCAGGCTCAGCTGTAGAGCGACTCCGGCACGTCGAGGCCGTAGATCGCGCGGCCGGACGACCAGATCACCGAGCAGGCGGCCCGGAGCAGATCGGTCGCGTCGTCGCCGGCGTCCACGATCACCACGGAGTCGCCGTCGAGGCGGACCTTGGCGCCGCGGACGGCGTGCGTGCCGTTCCGCGAGACCGTCGTCGCCGGGTAGGGCAGGTGCAGCTCGCGAAGGTCGCCGAGGATGTACGTCGGCCGGAGCTTGGGCTCCGCGGCGAGGAGCTGCTTGGCCCGGTCGATCCCGGTGAGCACATGGGCGCTCTCCATGTCTGCGCCGTTCGCGCCGGCGATGTCGGTGTCGAGCCGGTCGCCGAGGAACAGCGGGTTCGTCGAGCCGAAGCGCGCGGTCGCCGCGTCGAAGATGGCCCGCTCGGGCTTGCCCGCGACGACCGGGAGCCGGCCGACCGCGGTGTGCACGGCCGAGACGAGGGTCCCGTTGCCCGGGGCGATGCCGCGCGCGACGGGGATCGTCCAGTCGGTGTTCGTCGCGACCCACGGGATCCCCGTGTGGAGCGCGAACGAGGCCTCGGCCAGCTGCTCCCAGCCGACCGTGGGCGCGAAGCCCTGGATGACCGCCGCCGGCGAGTCCTCCGCGCTGCGCGTCACGGTGAACCCGGCGCGCTCGACCTCGGAGGTGAGGCCCTCCGCCCCGACGACGAGGATCGTCGAGCCGGCCGGCACCAGGTCGGCGAGCAGCACGACCGCCGCCTGGGGGGAGGTGACGACGTCCTCGGGCCGGACGCTCAGCCCCAGCTCGGAGAGGTGCCCGGCGACGGAGGCGTCCGTGCGGGAGGCGTTGTTGGTGATGTAGCCGACCCGCAGCGTCTCGGCCGCTCGGTTGAGGCTCTCCACCGCGAAGGGGATCGCGTCGGCGCCCTTGTAGACGACCCCGTCGAGGTCGGCCAGGACGGAGTCGCGGCCGTCGAGCGGAGTGGGCTCAGTCCTGCTGCTGCGGAACATCGCCGTCCTCCTCGGTGGTGCCGGCGGATTCGACCGACTCGTCGGCGGTCGGGTCAGCCGAGTCGAGAGCTTCATCCGGGTCCGTCTCGGCGAGATCGTCCGACTCGAGGGACTCGTCCGCGAAGGTCGGCTCGTCCGTGTCGACGAGGTCGGCCTCGGCGTCAGCGGTCGCATCGGCGTCGTCCGCGTCCGCGTCGTCGTCGTCGTCGTCGTCGGCGATCTCCCCGGAGACGGTTCGGTGGACGTCGTCCTCGTCCGCGTCGTCGACGGCGGTCGGGCCGTCCTCGTCCTCGTCGTCCAGGTAGTCGTCCGCGGCGTCGACCGCGGTCCCTTCCTCGGCGCGATCGGGAGCAGGCGCGGCGTCGGCCGACTCGTGCTCCTCCTCGATCACCTCGATCGTCTCGTCGTCACCGCCGCCCTCGGCCGCGAAGACGGCCTGCGCCGCGATGTCAGCGCGACGCTGCCACTCGGCCGCCTCCTCGGAGCGGCCGACCTCCTCGAGGACGAGCGAGTAGGCGGCGAAGAGATCCGGGCTGTACGAGAACGCGCGGTCCGGGTCCAGCTGCGGGATCTCGAGCTCCATGAGAGCGAGCTCCGCCTGCCCGAGGTCGAGGCGGGCGCCGGACATGGCGATGGCCAGCGACACCTGCGCGCCGGGGCTCAGCGTGGTGCGGTGGATCGACCGACCCAGCTCGAGCGCCTTGTCGGGCCGGCCCACGCCGCGCTCGGAGTCGACCATCAGCGGCACCTGCTCGTCCGAGCCGGAGATCCGACGGAAGGTCCGCAGCTCGCGCAGCGCCAGGGCGAAGTCGCCCGTCGCGTACGCCGAGATGGCCAGCGACTCGCGGACAACGGCGATGCGTCCCGCGCGGCGGGCCGCCGAGAGCACGTGGCGGTGCGCCAGCTCGGGGTCCTCCTCGAGGAGGCGGCCGGCCATCACCAGGTGACGGGCGACCCATTCGGCGTTGTCCTTCGAGAGCGTGCGCAGCTCGTTGCGGGCGACCTTGTCGAGGTCCTTGGCCTGCACGTCGTCCGGAAGGTCCGGGTCGTCGTGGCGCGGACGCACCGACTGGAGGGAGCGCCGCTCGCGCTCCTCCTCGGTGAGCTCCGGCTCCTCGCGGGGGCCGCCGCGTCCGCCGCCGAAGCCTTCGCGTCCGCGTCCGCCGCCCTGGCGGTCTCCGCCGCCCCGACGATCGTCCGACCACGGCCTGCTTCCCCCATCGCGCGATCCACCGCGGAACGGCGGACGCGAGTCCCCGTCACGCTGCGGACGAGAGTCGCCACCACCACGGTAGGAAGGGCGGGAGTCACCATCACGCTGCGGACGCGAATCTCCACCGCCACGGTAAGGAGGACGGGAGTCCCCGTCACGCTGGGGACGCGACTCGCCACCGCGATAGGGAGGACGCGAGTCACCGTCCCGCTGCGGACGGGAGTCCCCACCTCCACGGTAAGGAGGACGGGAGTCCCCATCGCGCTGAGGACGGGAATCCCCACCCCCGCGGTAAGGAGGACGAGAGTCACTGTCACGCTGCGGACGAGAGTCGCCGCCACCGCGGTACGGAGGACGCGAGTCCCCATCACGCTGCGGACGCGAATCGCCACCGCCACGGTAAGGAGGACGGGAGTCCCCGTCGCGCTGCGGACGGGAATCGCCGCCACCGCGGTACGGAGGACGCGAGTCCCCATCACGCTGCGGACGCGAATCCCCACCGCCACGGTAAGGAGGACGGGAGTCCCCATCACGCTGCGGACGGGAGTCCCCACCACCACGGTACGGAGGACGAGAGTCCCCATCACGCTGCGGACGGGAGTCCCCACCACCACGGTACGGAGGACGAGAGTCCCCATCACGCTGCGGACGCGAATCGCCACCACCACGGTACGGAGGACGAGAGTCCCCATCACGCTGCGGACGGGAGTCGCCACCGCCACGATAGGGAGGACGAGCATCACCGTCGCGGCGGGGGCGGGAGTCGCCCGAGCCGCCGCGATCGTTCGAGGAGCGGCCGGGGCCGCCGGCGCGAGGCGGCCGCTCGTCACGACGTCCGGAGTCCCGGTCGTTGCGGTCGGATCCTGAGTCGTCCATGCGTTCCTCGCCTGTCGTGGTGATGCTCTGTGGAGTTGACCCACCCGAAGGCGGGGAGGACGGCCGTAACCGTCACACCACCCTAACCCGCACCGCGCTCCAGTGAGCAGCGGGGATCCGAGGTGGTGGTTAAACAGCGATGGCCACCCATTTCTGGGTGGCCATCGTGAATGGTGTCCGGCGGTGTCCTACTCTCCCACAGGGTCCCCCCTGCAGTACCATCGGCGCTGAGAGTCTTAGCTTCCGGGTTCGGAATGTGACCGGGCGTTTCCCTCTCGCTATGGCCGCCGTAACCCTGGCGACACACGCACCATAGGGCACATGGTCAAATCTGGGTTACACGCCGTGCGTGTATTCAATTGTTCCGCTCCTCCCGAAGGAGGATGCGGGGTGCCCGTCTTCTGGGAACCACA